>DATFGS010000447.1:0-3449 GCA_035249225.1 Candidatus Methylomirabilota bacterium
CCTGGGGGCGGTCCTCGCCATCGTGCGGGAGGTGGTCGTCGCCAATTCCCGGGTGCTGACCGATCCGGCTCCGGTGGTCGGGGTGGCCCAGCTCGAGCTGGCCGGCGTCCGGATCGGGGTGAACCCCTGGGTGCGGGTGCCGGATGTCGTGGCCGCCGAGGCCGAGCTCTACCGGGCCCTGGCCGATCGATTCGCAGCCTCCGGGGTCCAGGTTCCGCTTCCAAAGCAGGAAGTTCGGGTACTTATGAGTTCTTGACAATACCGCTCAAGTTTGTGTAGTATCCGCGGCATGACGAAGGCCGCCGGCGGCACGCGCGCGCATCGCTGTTGTTGTCCGGGCGCAGCCCAGGCCTTCTAGCCGCCGAACGTCGTAGCACCGAGACGCAAAGCCGAGTGGAGGCCGTGACGAGGCGGCCAGCACTCGGCTTTCGTGTTTTCAGGAGGAGCGCGAGTGAGCGAGGCAGCGAAAGAGACCAAGGCGCAGCGGGTCGAGCGGCTCAAGCGGGAGCTGAACCCGTGGGCCGCGCACGCGGAGATCGTCCGCTTCGCGCGGGAGGGCTTCGAGGCGATTCCCCCGGAGTGGCTCGGCACCTACTTCCGCTGGTGGGGCATCTACACGCAGGGCGATGGGGTGGGGGCGGTGGGCGGCAAGGGGGGCGAGGGGAAGGCGGTGCCCTACCTCATGCTGCGCATCCGGATCCCCAACGGCATCCTGTCGGCCGCGCAATTCCGCGTGCTCGCCGATCTGACCGAGCGCCACGCCCGCGGCGTGGCCGATCTCACCGTCCGCCAGAATGTGCAGCTGCACTGGGTGCGGATCGAGGACCTGCCCGCGATCTTCTCCGCTCTCGGCGAGTGCGGGCTCAGCAGCCTCGGCACCTGCGGTGACGTGACGCGCAACATCACCGGCTGCCCGCTCGCCGGGCTCGACGCCGACGAGGTCGTGGACGCCTCGCCGCTCGTGCACGCCGCGACCGCGATGGTCAACGGCAGCGCCGAGTTCTACAACCTGCCGCGCAAGTACAAGGTCTCGATCACCGGCTGCCGCGTGTGGTGCAGCTATCCCGAGATCAACGACGTGGGCCTCACCGCGGTGCGCGACGGCTACAGCGGGCACGTGGGCTACTCGCTGCGGGTGGGCGGCGGGCTCTCCACCCAGCCGCACCTCGCGCCCCGCCTCAACGCCTTCGTCCGGCCCGACCAGGTGCTGGCGGTGGTCAAGGGCGTCTCCGAGATCTTCCGCGACAGCGACGTCCTCCGACAGAACCGCGAGAAGGCGCGGCTCAAGTTCCTCTTCCTCGATCACGGCTGGACGCCCGACCGCTTCCTGAACGCGCTCCAGGCGCGCCTGGGCTTTGCGCTCGATCCGGCCGTCCCGGAGACCCTGCCCGAGGAGTCCTATCGCGACCACGTGGGCATCCATCCGCAGAAGCAGGCCGGGCTCGTCTACGCGGGCCTGCCGATCCTGCGGGGCCGGCTCACGCCGGACCAGATGCGCGCGGTGGCCGGGCTCGCGGAGGGCTTCGGCACCGGGGAGCTCCGGACCACGACGATGCAGAACCTCATCGTGGTCAACGCGCCCCGGGCCCGGGCGGCCGAGCTGGAGCGCGCGATCCACCGCGCCGGTCTCCCGCTGGAGGCCTCCCCGTTCCGCCGCGGCACCGTCGCCTGCACCGGCAGCGAGTTCTGCAAGCTCGCGCTGACCGAGACCAAGGCCTTCGCCCGCTGGCTGGTGGAGGACCTGGAGGCGCGGCTGCCCGGCTTCGAGGAGCACGTGCGCATCAACGTCACCGGGTGCCCCAACAGCTGCGGCCAGCACTGGATCGCCGACATCGGCGTCGAGGGCAAGAAGATCAAGATGGACGGCCGCCTGGTGGACGCCTACTACTTCTGCGTGGGCGGCGCGGTCGGCCGCCACCAGGCGGTGGCCCGACCCGTCGGCTACCGGGTGCCCGCCCACGCGGTGCCCGAGGCGGTGGAGCGCCTGCTGCGCGTCTACCTCGCCGAGCGGCACGCGGGCCAGAGCTTCCGCGCGTTCTGCGCCGCGCGCACCGACGACGAGCTCCGGACGTACCTGGCGGGCGCGCCGGTCGCGGCCGAGTCGCGCGACGCCTCCCCCGGCCCCGTTCCCCATGGGCTTGAAAGCTGAGACCGACCACTCGAACCGACAAGGAGACACGACCATGACCCTGCGACTGGGCGACACCGCTCCCGACTTCCAGGCCGAGACCACCGCCGGCCCCATCAGCTTCCACGACTGGCTCGGCGACAGCTGGGCGGTCCTCTTCTCGCACCCGCGCGACTTCACGCCGGTGTGCACGACCGAGCTCGGCTACGTCGCGCGCCTCCGACCCGAGTTCGAGCAGCGCGGGGTCAAGGCGATCGGCCTCTCGATCGACCCGATCACGTCGCACCAGGGCTGGGTCGCCGACATCAAGGAGACGCAGGGCTACGCGGTGAACTTCCCGATCATCGCCGACCCGGACCGCAAGGCGGCCAACCTCTACGGCATGATCCATCCCGCCCACGACGAGGTCTACACCGTCCGCACCGTCTTCGTGATCGATCCCAAGAAGAAGATCCGCCTGTTCATCACCTATCCCCAGACCACCGGCCGGAACTTCGACGAGATCCTGCGCGTGATCGACTCGCTGCAGCTCACCGACGAGCACCGCGTCGCGACCCCGGTGAACTGGAAGCCGGGCGAGGACGTGATCATCGTGCCCGCGGTCACCGACGAGGAGGCGCGGGGGAAGTTCCCGAAGGGCTGGCGCGCGCTCAAGCCGTACCTGCGCCTCACGCCCCAGCCCGAGTCGGTCAAGCGCTGACGTGAGCGCGTACTACCCGGTCTTCCTCGACCTCACCGGTCGCTTCGTGCTCGTCGTCGGCGGCGGTCCGGTGGCCGAGGGGAAGGTCGAGGGCCTGCTGGCCGCGGGCGCGAACGTCACGCTGGTGAGCCCCACCGTGACGCCGCGGCTCGCGGACTGGGTCGCGGTGGGCCGGATCGCGCATCTCCCCCGCGGGTACCGGGCCGGCGACCTCGCGGAGCGCCGGCTCGCGCTCGTGGCCACCGGTGACCCGGCGGTGAGCGCCGCGGTCGCGGCGGAGGGGCGGGAGCGCGGCGTCTGGGTCAACTCGGCGGACGAGCCCGCGCGCTGCGATGTCATCCTGCCCGCGGTGATCCGGCGCGGGCGGCTGGTCGTCGCGGTGTCCACCGGTGGGGCGAGCCCGGCGGCGGCGCGGGCGATCCGGGAGGAGCTGGAGGGCTATCTCACCGAGGACCACGCGACGCTGGTCGAGCTGGCCGCCGACGCGCGGGAAGATCTGCGGCGGCGGGCGGTCTCCGCGGGGCCGGCCCGCTGGCGGAGCGCGCTCGACGGCGGACTGCGCCGGCTCATCGCGGACCGGCGCTACCGCCAGGCGCGCGCCCGGCTCGCGCGGGATCTCGA
>DATFGS010000448.1:0-2222 GCA_035249225.1 Candidatus Methylomirabilota bacterium
CGGGCGAATGACCACGATCACGCCGGACGGTCGCCGCCTGGGCGGCCAGTACTCCGTCGCCGGGCAGGAGGTCCAGCTCAACTACAAGGTCGGCAACCAGTCCATCCTGATCACGCTCACCTACGGGTCCGACAAGGCGCAACTGTACGCCCGCTCCGCCCGGACCGGGAACACCGCGGTCTACGAGAAGCGGCCCTGACCGCCGCGGTCAGGCGCGCCGCATCCGGAAGTTGAAGCGGCGCAGCTCGAGCTGCTGGTCCTGGTTCGGCGTGAAGTCCACGTAGCGCCGCAGGCCGTAGTCCTCCACCGGCTGCAGCACCGCGATCCACGGATTCTGCTCGAGAAAGATCGCGGTCATCTTCCGGTAGGCGTGGGCCCGCGCGCGCTCGTCCGCGGTGGATCGCGCGGCGGCGGCCAGGCGGTCGAACTCGTCGTGGCGCCAGTAGTCGTGCGGCTGGCCGGGGCTGAGGAGCCGGCCCATCATCCCGTCGGGATCGCGGATGATGGACGTCGGGTCCGACCACCAGAGCCCCTTGAACGCCTGTTGTCGGTTCTTCCGGTGGCGGGTATCGATGTCGATCACGTCGAGGGCGACCTTGACGCCCACGTCCTCCCACATCTCGGTGATGGCTTCGGCCATGAGCCGATCGTTGGCGATCATGCCCGCGGTCGTCTCGAGCTGGATCGTCTCGCCCCGGTAGCCGGCCCGCCGGAGCCGCTCCCGCGCGGCGCCGGGATCGTAGGGCAGCGGCGGCAGCGAAGGGTCGTGGAGGTCATCACCCCGCGGGATGGGCCCGCTCGGCACCACGCCGCGGCCGCGCCAGAGCTCCTTCACGATCGTCTCGCGGTCGATGGCGAGCGATAGCGCCTGCCGGATCAGCGGGTCGTTCAGGGGCGCCACCCAGACGTTGACCGCCAGGACGTAGAGGCCGGCATAGAGCACCCCGGTCACCTGCGTGGAGGGGTCCGATGCCACCCGCGGACCATGCTCGGGGGCCAGCGGCACGATCAGGTCGGCGCCGCCGCGAAGTAGCAGGTCCGCCCGTCGTCCGTGGTCCGGCACCGCCTTGATCACCACCCGGTCCACGTCGACGCGGCCGTCCCAGTAGTCGCGGTTGGCGTCGAGGACGCACTGATCGCCCCGGCTCCGCGACGCGAAGCGGAGCGGGCCGCTGCCGATCGGGCGCTCGGTGAAGGTCTTGAAGCCCACGCGATCCATGTACGCCCACGGGACCATCGCGCCCGCGCAAGACGCCAGCCGCGCCGGCATGAGCGGATCGGGCCACCGGGTGTGGACGATCAGCGTTTCCGGGTCGGGCGCCTCGGTCCGCTCGATCGCCTGGGTCCACCACGCCCCGAGCAGGCGGGCTCCCTTGACGGTAGCGTCGTAGGTGCGGTCGAGGCTGTACTTGGCGTCGACCGCGCTGAAGCGGGTTCCATCGTGCCAGCGCACGTCGGAGCGCAGCGCGAGCCGCCACGTCGTGGGAGCCGTCCGCTTCCAGGCGCGGGCGAGCGCCGGGTGCAGCGTCCCGTCGGGGTGGCGCCGGATCAGCGTATCGAAGACGTTATGGGCGACCCGCCAGTCGCTCGACAGGGTGGACGCGTGGGGATCGAGGCTGGTCACGTCGTACGCCTGCGCGATGACCAGATCACGCTTGGAGGTGGTGAGCGTGGCGGGCGACGTAGCGCGGGGTACCCCCGCCGCGAGGGCGGCGGCCAGTCCTGAGGAGGCGCGCGAGAGGAATCCCCGACGGTCCACCCGCACGCGACTACAGCAACTTCCCGGCCGCGAGTCAATAGTGCTATATTGCACGCGCTCGTAGACGACATCGAGACGTGACCGGGGCGCAACCCGGTCGAGACGTCTGCTCCATACCGTGAGCCGGATACGGATCCCATGAACCCGATGGACAACCGGAGGGAACCCATGTCGCAGACGAGGAAGTCCTGGTGGTGGATCGCGCTGGCGCTCGTGCTGGTGGGCGCGGCCACGCTGGCGCACCACGCGCAGCCCGCGCGGGCCCAGTCCCCGCGCGTCACGGTGGAGTTCTGGCACGGGCTCCCCATGCCGCTCGGCGGCATCCTCGAGAAGATCGTCACCGACTTCAACGAGTCGCAGACCCAGTACCAGGTCAACGCCACCTTCAAGGGCTCGTATCCCGAGACCATGGTGGGGGCGGTCGCCGCGTTCCGGGCGGGCAACGCGCCGCACATCGTGCAGA
>DATFGS010000449.1:0-12119 GCA_035249225.1 Candidatus Methylomirabilota bacterium
TTCGAGCTGCTGGGCGTGCTCTTCCTCGCCGCGCTCGTCGGGGCGCTCTACTTCGCGAGGCCGGACGACTAGATGACGCTCCAGGCCTATCTCACGCTGTCCGCCATGCTGTTCTGCATCGGCCTCTTCGGCGTCATCACCCGGCGCAACACGATCGGCATCCTGCTCGGCATCGAGTTGATGCTGAACGCGGTGAACATCAACCTGGTGGCGTTCGCCCGCTTCCTCGGCGACGTCTCCGGCATGGTCTTCACCGTCTTCACCATCTGCATCACGGTGGCGGAGGTGGCCCTGGGCCTGGCCCTGGTCATCCTGATCTTCCGGATCCGCCGCACCGCGGTGGCGGACCACCTCGACCTGCTGAGGGGATAGCGCGACCCATGGCGGTCTCCGGCTTCCTCGCGCTCTGGACCTGGCTGGCCCCCGGCCTCGCGTTCCTGGTCCTGAGCCTCGTGTTCCCGTTCCGCCGCTCCGGGAAGCCCGCCGCGCTCCTCTCGATCGTGGTGTCGCTCGGGTCTCTGGTCGGGGCGGTGGCGGCGTGGCGCGCGACGGTGCCGGACATGGCGCGCCGGATCCTCTGGGACTGGATCCCGGTGGAGGACGGCGTGCTCACCGCGGTGGGCGTGCTCGCCGACGCCGACGCCACTCTCATGCTGATCCTGGTGGCGCTGGTGTCGTTCCTGGTCCAGGTCTACTCGCTCGGGTATCTCGCCGACGAGCCACCCGCCTCCCTCGGCCGGTACTACACCTACCAGTCGCTCTTCGCTTTCTCGATGATGGGGATCGTGCTCGCCCCCAACTTCATCCAGCTCTTCATCTGCTGGGAGCTGGTGGGGCTCTGCTCCTACCTCCTGATCGGCTACTGGTATCCGCGGCCCGAGGCGGCGCGCGCGGCGGTGAAGGCGTTCTGGATCACCAAGGCGGGCGACGTGTTCTTCCTGATCGGCATCGTGATGCTCTGGAGCCGCACCGGCACCTTCGATTTCTCCGAGCTCTTCGAGCTGGCCCAGGGCGGTGGCGAGGCGCTGGCCGGCCTCGGGCTGGTCACCTTCTTCATCTATCTCAGCGCCGCCGGCAAGTCGGCCCAGTTCCCGTTCCACGTCTGGCTGCCCGACGCGATGGAGGGGCCCACCCCGGTCTCGGCCCTCATCCACGCCGCCACCATGGTGACCGCCGGCGTGTACCTGCTCTTCCGCACCTCGTTCCTCTTCCAGCAGACGCCCGACGTGCTGGCCGCGGTCGGCTGGATCGGCGCCTTCACCGCGCTGCTCGCGGCCACGCTCGCGTGCGTGCAGGCCGACATCAAGCGGGTGCTCGCCTACTCCACCGTGTCGCAGCTCGGCTACATGATGGCCGCGATCGGGGCCGGGTTCGCGGGCGCGGGGTTCCTGCACCTGCTGACCCACGGGGTGTTCAAGGCGCTGCTCTTCCTGGCCGCGGGCGCGGTCATCCACGCAGTCGGCACCAACGACATCCACGCGATGGGCGGTCTCGCCCGCCGCATGCCCCAGACGTTCGTGGTGTTCCTGGTCGGTACCCTCTCCCTCGCGGGCATCCCGTTCTTCGCGGGCTTCTTCTCCAAGGAGGAGATCCTGGGGGCGGCCTGGACGGGAGGGCTCACCGTGCCCTTCGGCATGCTGGTGCTGGCCGCGTTCCTCACCGCGTTCTACATGTTCCGGGTGGTCTTCATCGCCTTCCTGGGCGCGCCGGCGCCCGGGCACGGTGAAGCGCACGCCCACGACGCGCCCGCGATCATGGCGCTGCCCCTCTGGATCCTGGCCGCGCTGGCGATGGGCATCGGCGTCTGGTTCTCCGTCTCGCATCCCGAGGGCGGTTTCGTCCCGCCGGGCTGGCTCACCCCGCTCGCGGTCGGGGTCGCGGTGGCCGGCATCGGGTTCGCCTGGCTGGTCTACGGCCTGCGCGCGATCAGCGGCGACCGGATCTTCGCGCGCCTGTCGTGGATCGGCGAGGCCGCGGTCGAGCGCTTCTGGCTGGACGACCTGTTCGCGCTGGTCTACCGCCGGATCATCCTGGGCGTCTCCCGGGCGGTGGGCTGGGTGGACCGCTACATCGTCGACGGCGTACTCAACGTGCTGAGCGCGTGGACCCTCACCGCGGGCGACCGGCTGCGTCGCATCCAGACCGGCCAGGCCCAGGACTACGTCTACGGGATCGCGCTCGGCGTGCTGCTCCTCATGGTCTGGATGCGCTGGCCGCGATGACCCTGGCCTCGTTCCCGGTTCTCTCGATCATCACGTGGGCGCCCTTCGCGGGCGCGCTCCTGATCATGTTCCTGGCCCGCCGGCACGCGCTGCTCGTCCGCTGGCTGGCGGTGGCGTCCACGAGCGTCTCCTTCGCGCTGTCGATCGCGGTCTACGTGGCCTACGATCGCGAGGCCGCCGGCTTCCAGTTCTACGAGGATTTCCCGCTGGTGCCCGCGCTCGGCATCAACTACCAGGTCGGCGTCGACGGCATGAGCCTGCTGATGATCCTGCTCACCTCGGTCATCATCTTCGCGGGCGCCTGGGCCTCCTGGACCGTCAAGGTTCGCAGCCAGGAGTTCTACGCGTTGCTCCTCCTCCTGGTGACCGGCGTCTACGGGGTCTTCGTCTCGCTCGATCTGTTCGTGCTCTTCCTGTTCTACGAGATCGCGGTGCTCCCGATGTACCTCCTGATCGGCATCTGGGGCTCCAGCGGCGAGGTGCGCCCGCAGGGCGTCTTCGGCTGGGCCTTCGGCCGCACCGGGGTGGGCACCAAGGAGTACGCGGCGATGAAGCTGACCCTGTACCTGCTCTTCGGGTCGGCGTTCATCCTGGTTGGCATCCTCGCTCTCTACGTGGCGGGCGACTCGTCGTCGTTCTCGTTCCTCGAGATGGAGCTGACCCAGTTCGACCCGAAGCTGCAGTCCTGGGTCTTCCTCGCCTTCTACGTGGGCTTCGGCATCCTGGCCGGCATCTGGCCGCTCCACACCTGGTCGCCGGACGGCCACGCCTCCGCGCCGACCGCGGTCTCCATGCTGCACGCCGGCGTGCTGATGAAGCTCGGGGCCTACGGCGTCGTGCGCCTCGGCATGGGCCTGCTGCCCGACGGTACGCTCCAGTGGTCGTGGCTGGTCGGCACCATCGCCTGCGTCAACATCGTCTACGGGGCCTTCTCGGCCATGGCCCAGACCGATCTCAAGTACGTGATCGCCTACTCCTCGGTCTCCCACATGGGCGTGGTGATGCTGGGCATGGCCACGCTCACCGAGGTGGGGCTCAACGGCTCGGTGTTCCAGATGTTCGCCCACGGGGTCATGACCGGGCTCTTCTTCGCCCTGGTCGGCCTGGTGTACGAGAAGTCCCACTCGCGCGAGATCTTCAAGATGAGCGGGTTCGGCCGGATGATGCCGGGCATCGCCACCGCCTTCACCATCGCCGGCCTGTCGTCGCTCGGGCTGCCCGCGACCGCGGGCTTCGTGGCCGAGCTGCTGACCTTCCTGGGCGCCTGGCAGTCCTCGTACCCCTGGTGGCTCTTCCCGGGCGTGCTCGGCGCCTACCTGACGTCCATCTACGTCCTGCGGGTGACCAAGCAGATCTTCTGGGGCCCGCCGTCGACGGATCCGCACTTCCTGAACCTGCCCGATGCGCGCGGGCCGGAGTGGGCCGCGCTCTGGATCCTGGTCATCACGATCGTGCTCTTCGGGGTGTGGCCCTCGCTGGCCCTCGGGCCCGTCGACACCGCCACGATGCCGCTCCTGAACCGGCTCTGGGTGCTCCAGTGATGGGGATCACCGTGGGCGGGCCGCTCGGGCTCGAGCTGGGCCTGGCCGTCCTGATGCTCCTCGTCTTCTTCGTGGGACTCTTCATGCCCTCCGAGGACAAGCGACGGGTGGGGGTGCTCAGCGCGGTCGGCCTCGTGATCCTGTTCGGCCTGGCCTGGCGGGCCGAGGGGGGTACCGAGATGTTCCGCGGCGCCCTGGTGCAGGACGAGCTGGCCCTGTTCGCGAAGCGCCTGTTCCTCCTGGCCACCCTGATCGGCGTGCTCGCCTCCCTGCCGCTGCGGGCGGTCGCCTTCGCCCGGCGGGCCACCGAGTACTACCTGGCGATCCTGGCCTCGCTGCTCGGCATGCTGATCCTCGCCTCGGCCCGAGACCTGATCCTGCTCTTCGTGGCCTTCGAGCTGATGTCCATCCCCCTCTACTACCTGGCCGGCTTCCTCAAGCGCGAGCCCGAGGCGGTGGAGGCCGCGCTGAAGTTCTTCCTGGTGGGCACGGTGTCCTCGGCGGTGCTGGCGTACGGCCTGTCCTTCATCTACGGGGTGGCGGGTACGACCGACGTCCGCGGCATCGCGGCCGCCATGTCCACGGGCCACCCGATGATGCTGCTCGGCATGCTGCTGGCCCTGGGCGGTCTCGGGTTCAAGATCGCCGCCTTCCCGTTCCACATGTGGGTGCCCGATACCTACGAAGCCGCCAGCACGCCCTTCGTCGCGTGGCTCTCGGTGGCACCCAAGGCGGCGGGCTTCGTCGTGATCTTCCGGCTCTACCTGGAGGGCATGGGCGATCGCGTGCTCTTCTGGGTGCCGGCCGCCGCCGGGCTCGCCACCGTCACGATCATCGGCGGCAACCTGATGGCGATCCCCCAGCAGAACATCAAGCGGCTGCTGGCCTATTCCGGGGTCGCCCACATCGGGTACATGCTGATCGGGTTCGCCGCCGTCTCGGCCAATGGCGTCGCTATGATGCTGTTCTATCTGGTGGCGTATCTATTTGGAAACATGGGTGCTTTCCTGGTGGTGGAGGCGGTGGCGCAGGCCGAGGGCTCGGAGCGCATCACGGCCTACCGCGGGCTCGCCCAGCGCTCGCCGATCCTCGCCCTGTGCATGCTGCTCTTCCTGCTCTCGCTGGGGGGCATTCCGTTCGTGGCCGGTTTCTGGGCCAAGCTCTACGTGTTCTGGGCGGCTGCCGAGCAGGGGCTTTACTGGTTAGTGCTGGTGGGCGCGGTGCTCACGGTCGTCGCGCTCTTCTACTACCTGCTGATCGCCAAGAGCATGTACATCGACGCGCCCGAGCGGCGCGACCCGATCCCCGTGGCGCCGCTGCTCTCCCTCTGCATCTTCCTCTGCGCGCTCGGCGTCGTGCTCACCGGCCTGTATCCGAAGCCCCTGGTCGTCGCCGCCCTGCGCGCCGCCGGCCCGCTCTTCTAACCTTCTAATCAAGGTTAGACAGTTCCCGGCTATCGACCCGTGGCAGGGCTGCGCTCGTCACGAGATCCAGGGTCGAGCGCACGGTCCGGGCAATGGTCTCCGGCGTGAACGGCTTCTGCAGGAAGGGCGGCCCCGCGGAAACGGTATCGTCGGTGTAGCCCGACACGAACAGGACCACGGCCTCGGGGCGCGTCGCGAGCAGCTTCCGGGCTAGCGCAGGCCCACCCATTTCCGGCATCACCATGTCGGTGAGGAGCAGGTGGATGGGGCCTGGGTGGCGCTCGGCGAGCTCCAGGGCCTCGCTGGGCCGGGCCGCGCTCATCACCAGGTAGCCATAGCCGACGAGCACCGCATGGACGAGCGTCCGGACCTCGGCCTCGTCCTCCACGACGAGCACCGTCTCGGTGCCTCGCCGGGCGGGCGCGGTGGGTGCGTCCACGGTGGCGGGAGCGTCCTCCACCTGGGGGAGCGAGACGGTGAAGGTGCTGCCCGTGCCCGGCTCGCTGTCGACCTCGATGCTGCCTCCGCTCTGACGGACGATCCCGTAGACCGTCGCCAGGCCGAGGCCCGTCCCCTTGCCCGGCTCCTTCGTCGTGAAGAAGGGTTCGAAGATCCGGGCCCGGGTGTGCGCGTCCATCCCCGTCCCGGTGTCGGTCACCGCCACCCTCACGTGGGCGGGGCCGGCCTCGGCATGCCCATTGGCATCCGGCCCGCTGGTCTCGACCGCGGACGTCTCGATGGTGATCCGTCCCCCGTCGGGCATCGCGTCGCGGGCGTTGACCACGAGGTTCACGATCACCTGCTCGATCTGACCACGATCTGCCTTGACCTTGCCGATGTCGCGGCCCGGGATGACCACCAGCTCGACCTGCTCGCCGATCAGGCGCTGCAGCAGGTCGGTCATGCCGGTGACGACCTCGCCGAGATCCAGGAGCGCCGGCTCGAGCACCTGCTTCCGGCTGAACGCCAGGAGCTGCCGGGTCAACACCGCGGCGCGCTCGGCGGTCTCGTCGATGCTCTTGACCGAGCGACAGTATGGATGGTCGGCCGCCATGGCCTCGAGCAGCAGGCGGCTGCGCCCGAGGATGACGGTCAGGAGGTTGTTGAAATCGTGCGCGATGCCGCCCGCGAGCCGTCCGACCGCCTCCATCTTCTGGAGCTGCCGGAGCTGGACCTCGCTCTCGTGCAAGGCCCCCTCGACGCGCCGGCGGTCGACGTGTCGGGCGATATCGCCCGCGGCGGCGGCGAAGCTGCTCGCGTCGAGCTCGTCCAGTGCGTGGACCGCGAGCCCGGCCATCACACCGACGAGGCGATCGTCGACCAGGAGGGGCTGGCCCACGAACGCGTCGAGTCCTTCCCGCGCGGCCCACTCGAAGTCCGGGCCGGCGAGATCTTTCGATCGCGAGTTCGTGACGTACAGCTGCCGCTCCCGGACGATCCGGCTCAGCGCGGCCCCGGTCACGGGGATCCGGGAGGCGTCGACGGCCCGTCCCGGGGCCACCGCGCTCGCGTGCAGCTCGAGGGCCGCCTTCTCGTCGATCCCGATGATCCAGACTCCGACCACCGCCAGGTCGAGATGGCGCCGCAGGATCTCCGCGCACGTCCCCAGACTCTCGAGGAGCGTCTGGCTCGCGCTCAGCGCGGAGCCGATCTCCCGGCGCATGGCGAGCGCGTCGAACTGGCGCTCGAGCTGCCCCGCCATCCGGTTGAACGAGGAGGCCGGATCGGCGAACTCGTCGCGACTGGTGACCGCCACCCGGGTGTCGAGGTCTCCCGTCGCCAGGCGCCGCGTGCCTTCCTGGAGCTGCTCGAGCGGGGTCAAGCTCTTGCGGATCTGCCGCAGGCTCAGGAGCAGGACCATCAGCCCCGTGAGGAGGGCGACGAGGAAGAACGTGCGCTTGAAGTGGGCGATCGGAGCCAGCACCGTGGCCTTCGGCTGGGTCAGGATGATCGTCCACTTCGGGGTCGAGAACGCGGCCTGAAGGAACAGGGCCCAGTGGGTCGCGATGTATTCGACCGACCCGTCGTTCCACTCGAAGTGCCCCGCGGTGCGCTCGCTCGCCCGTCGCGTCACCGACTCGGGGAGCGAGCGGGCCGAGCCGAAAGACGAGAACAGCATCCGGGCCGACTCGTCCAGGACGATCAGCTTCACCCCCGGCTGCAGCGCCGCCTCATCCTGGATGTTCCAGAGATGCGCGGGGTTGACGGCGCCGTGGAGGGTTCCGCGCTCGGGATGCCCGGGATCCAGCGCGCGGCTCAGGAAGAATCGCACCTGGCCCGCGGCGTCGGGCTGGGTGGACAGCACGGTCTTGCCCGCGGTCGTGCGTGATCGCTGCTGAGGCGAGAGGGTCGGCGGCGCGAACATCTCCCCCGAGAGCGCGCGATCCGGCCCGGTTCCCGTCGACAGGAGGACGCCCGTGACGGGGCCCTCGGTCTCGGTGCCGCGAGGCCGATCCGGCTGCTCGGCCGTCGTCTGCATCGCCTTCTCCGCCACGAGGAGGCGCTGGAGCAGGTTCATCGCGACCGTCTTGCTGGCCTGCTGCAGTTGCCGCTCGCTCTGCTGGCGCAGCTCGGACGTGACCTGGCGAAAGGCCAGGACGGCGAGGACCGTGACCGGAAGGAGCGCGCAGCTGACGAACAGCACGAAGGTCCGCCGGGCGACCCGGCTGGTGAACACGCGCGCGTGGGGGCTCATCGCGGTGGGGGCCGGCTAGTAGCGAGAGGCGAGCCCGATGAAGTTGCCGTCGCTGGCGCGAACGATGTCGTCCCGACTGGCGGCCGCGGTGAGCGGAGGCTGGCTCAGGCCGTCCTTGCCCAGGCTGTAGAGGTCGAACGACGAGTTCAGCGGGACCAGGTTGAGGTCCTTCCGCCACTGGCCCGGCGGCGTCGTGGCGAAGTTCAGGTAGACGTACGGGTGGCCCCATGGGTCCACGAGAGACGCCCGCTTGATCTCGCCCAGATCGTTCGGAAGCCGCTCGTTCATGATCTCGAACGTATCGATCTCCCCGCACATGATCGCGATGTCGGCGACGGCCCGGGCGATCTTGGCCTGCTCGGTCATGTCGCTGTAGAGGAACAGGCCGATGGTCGCGAGCGTCCCGAGGACCGCCATGATGATCAGCACCTCGATGGGGTCAGACCGCGCTGACCGGCGGGAGATCTCGCGAGGAGGAGCCCGCCCCACCCGCTGATCCACCCACACCGCGGGTGGCGGCGGCGCTACCGCGGACGACCTCGGGCGACTCTAGAGTCTGGCGTTGTCATCCGCGGAGACGCTGCTGCGATCTGGTTCCTGGTCAATCAGCAAGCAGAATGCCAGGGCGAGCCGAAGGCGGGACCTGCAAATCAAGGGCTTACGCCCCATCTCGAGGGGAGGGCGCGAGGTCCAGCGGGTCGGGTGACGGGCTAGGCGAGTTGATGTAGACGAAAAGTGCGCGGGCCCAAGGGGCCGGACGCATGGCGTGGTACGGGGCCGCGCACCGCCGCCATGTCCCCATCCTATCGAAATTATTGCGATATACTACGTGGGCCATGCCAGCCCTCCCGATCGGCAAGCTCCCGCCAATGTTGCTCCAGCGCCTGCTGAGCGCGCACGCCTCCGACGATCCCCGCGTGGTGGTGGGGCCGCAGGTCGGCGAGGACGCGGCGGTGCTCGACATCGGCGAGCGCTACCTGGTCGCGACCGCCGATCCGATCACCTTCGCGACGGACGAGCTCGGCTGGTACGCGCTGCACGTCAACGCCAACGACCTCGCGGTCCGCGGCGCCCGGCCGCTCTGGTTTCTCGCCACCGTGCTGCTGCCCGAGGGGGGCGCGACCGAGCTCGGCATCGAGCGCCTGTTTGCCGAGCTGCGCGAAGCCTGCGCGGCGCTGGGGGTGGCGCTCGTCGGCGGCCACACCGAGGTGACCGCGGGCCTGCCGCGCCCGATCGTGTCCGGCTGCATGCTGGGTGAGGTGGCGAAGGACCGCCTGGTGACCACCGGCGGCGCGCGCCCCGGTGACGTGCTGCTCCTCACGAAGGGGGTGCCGCTCGAGGGCGCGTCGATCATCGCGCGTGAGCACGCGGCCGAGGCCGAGCGGCGCGGGGTGCCCGCCGACGTGGTGAAGCGCGCGCGCGACTTCCTGCGCAACCCCGGGATCAGCGTGCTGCCAGAGGCCCGCGCCGCCTGCGGCGTCGCGCGCGTGCACGCCATGCACGACCCGACCGAGGGCGGCGTGGCGACCGCGTGCTGGGAGCTGGCCCAGGCCGCCGAGGTGGGGCTCCGCGTGGATCGCGAGCGCATCCCGGTGCTGCGCGAGGGCCGCGCGCTCTGCGAGGCTTTCGGCCTCGACCCGCTCGGCACCATCGCCTCGGGCTCGCTGCTGCTCGCGGTGGATCCGGCCGACGCCGCGGGGGTCACCGCGGCCTGCCGGGGCGCGGGCGTCGACTGCGCCGAGATCGGCCGCGTCACCGAGGCATCGCAGGGCGTGAGCCTCGCCACCGGGGGCCACGCGCGCCCCATGCCCACGTTTCCCCAGGATCAGATCACCCGCATCTTCTCGGAGGGCTAGGATGCCCCAGATCGGTTACGCGCATCGGCAGGCCCCCATGGGCCGTCGCGGCATGGTGGCCGCGTGCCACCCGCTCGCCTCGCTGGCCGGAGTGGACGTGCTGAAGTCGGGCGGCAACGTGGTGGACGCCGCCATCGCCACCAACGCGGTGCTCGCGGTCACCCAGCCCAACTTCTGCGGCGTGGGCGGCGACATCTTCTGCCTCTACCGCGAGGCGGCGACGAAGCGCGTGCACTTCCTGGGCGGCGCGGGCCGCTCCGGCGCGCGCGCCACCCTCGACGAGCTGGGCCGGCGCGGCCTCCCCGCGGTGCCCAGCGCGGGGCCGGGCTCGGTATCGGTCCCCGGCGCGACGCGCGGTTGGCGCATGCTGCTCGATCGCTTCGGCACCCGCCCCCTGGCCTCGCTGCTCGAGCCGGCGATCCACTACGCGGGCGAGGGCTTCCCGCTCTCGGACGTGGTCGCGCAGGCCATTCGCGAGAAGGCGCCCGCCGCCGACGATGCGGAGTGGCACCGCGTATTCGTGCCCGGCGGCAAGTTCCCGCAGACCGGCGACTGCTTCCGCCAGCCCGACCTCGCGCGCACCCTCACCGATCTGGGCGGCGAGCCAGAGCTCTTCTACAAGGGCCGCGTGGCGCGTTCGATCGCGGAGCGCATGGCGGGCGAGGGCTTCCTCACCGCGGAGGACCTGGCCGCCCACGAGGGCGAGTGGGGCGAGCCGATCTCGTCCACCTACCGCGGCTACACGGTCTACGAGACGCCGCCGCCCACGCAGGGCCTGGCCGCGCTGCTGACGCTCAACCTGCTCGAGGGCTTCGATCTCACGCGCTACGAGATCCACTCGCCCGAGCATCTGCACCTGCTGATCGAGCTGACCAAGCTGGCCTACGCGGACCGCAACCGCTGGATCGCCGATCCGGCGCACGCGCGGGTGCCGGTGGAAGCGCTGCTGAGCAAGAAGTACGCGGAGAAGCGGCGGCGGGCCTTCGACCCGGTCCGCGCGCAGGATCACACGTGGGGCGCGATCGATGGCGACACCACCGGCTTCGTGGTGGCCGACGGGCGCGGCAACATCATGAGCGTCATCCAGAGCCTCTACAAATCCTTCGGCTCGGTCGTGGTCGCGCCGGGGACCGGCGTGGTGCTGCAGAACCGCGGTGCCTACTTCAATACCGATCCCGCCCACCCCAACTGCTTCGCTCCCGGCAAGCGGCCGTTCCACACCCTGATCGCCTGCGTGGTGACGAAGGGGGACGAGCCGGTGCTGGGGTACTCGAACATGGGCGGCGACGGCCAGGCGATGTTCCACGCCCAGTCGCTCACCAACGCGCTCGACTACGGCATGGAGATCCAGGAGGCCATCGAGCGGCCGCGCTTCGTGGCCGGCCCCATCGATCTGGGCGACGTCGCGGATCAGGTGCGGATCGAGAGCCGGGTGCCCGCGGCCACCCGCGAGGCGCTGAGCCGCCTGGGCCACAACGTCACGCCGGTGTCCGACTTCTTCATGCGCATGGGCCACGCCCACGGGATCACGCTCACCAACGGCACGCTACGCGGCGGCGCGGATCCCCGCGGCGACGGTGCCGCGATCGGCTTCTGATGGCCTCCCGGCACGCGCGCTCGCTCGTGGCGGGACTCGCGCTCGCCGGGCTGCTCGCGGGCCCGGCGGGCGCCTCGGCCGAGGAGTGGGGCGGCATCGAGCCGGGCACCACCACCATCGAGCAGGTGCGCGCGCGGTACGGCGCGCCGAGCAAGGAGACGCGCTCCAAGGTGGAGGGCCACGACACCATCCAGTGGGTCTTCGAGGACGCGCGCGCGCCGGGCGGCATCCAGAGCCTGACGGTGGACTACGGCCTGCTCACGCCGCAGGGCTACAAGCAGACGGTGGTGCGCGCGTTCCGGCTCGTGCCCAAGCCCAAGGTCTTCGCCAAGAATACGGTCGCGCAGGCCTGGGGTCCGCCCGACGCCATCGCGATGCAGAACGAGCAGGAGACCTTCTTCTACAAGTCGGGGCTCGTCGTCATCTTCACCAAGGACGGCACCGACACCGTGCTGATGACGTTCACGCCGCCCCAGCCCGACGCTCCGGCTCCCGCCGCGCCCCGACGCTAGATGATCGATCAGCTCATGGCGCTGGACCCGGGCGGCCGGGGCATCGCCGCGTTCTTCGTGCGCGGCGGCGCCACCGCGGCGGCCCGCGCCCTGAGCCGCAGCCGGCGCGTGATGCTGACCACCGGGTTCATGGTCGGTCCCGGCCTGCCCGAGACCGACGGGCCGCCCGGCGCCGCCTGCCTCGGCCGCGCGCTCCGCACGCTGGGCGCGGAGGTGACCTACGTCACCGACGCGGTCGCGCTGCCGCCGCTCCAGGCCTCGCTGAAGATCCT
>DATFGS010000450.1:0-3616 GCA_035249225.1 Candidatus Methylomirabilota bacterium
GTCGAAGTGGTGCGGGAGCGGCTGGGCGGTGGCCCGCATCGGCAGGCTCTCGGGCAGCAGGACGGCCAGGACCCCGAGCCGGTCGAGCTCGCGCAGGCCCGAGGCCCCCGCCGGCTCGGAGAGGATGCCGATCAGCTCCTCGCGGATCCGCTCGGGCGCCACCCGCGGGATCAGATGCGCGGCCGCCGCGATCGCCGCTCGGGCGTCCGCGTCGAGCTGCCACCTGGGGCGCATCGCCAGCCGGACGCCTCGCAGCGCGCGGACCGGATCGTCGCCGATCGCGGTGGGCCCGCACAGGCGCACCACCCGACCGCTGAGATCGTCGAGCCCGCCCGTCGCGTCCACGATGGTCGCGGCGCCGTCCCGCACCAGCTCCGCCACCGGCGCGGCGAGCGCGTTCACCGTGAAGTCCCGGGCCCGCAGATCACCCTCGAGCGTCGGCGCGCGGAGGTTCACCAGGTCCACCGCCGCGCCGCCCGACCGCGGCACGATGCGCCCGGCCCCTCGGCCCTCGTCCAGGACCACGAAGGTCGCGCCGAGCCGCTCCGCGAGGCGGCGGCCGAGCTCGAGCGCCCCGCCCGCCACCGCCAGGTCGAGATCCCCGGCGGCCCCGTCCAACAGGAGTTCGCGAAGAGTCCCCCCGACTACCCAGACCGGCTGGGCCGGCCCGGTCAGCTCGGCGAGGGCCGCGAGCGCCCGCCGCCCCGCCTCTGGGAACCGATCCAGCTCGACGCGCACTAGAGACCCGGCAGGCGGGTGGCGGGAGCCGGCCGCGGCGATGCCATCAGGCGCTCACCACCCAGCGTCCCGGCCAGCCCGCCACCTCGCGCTGCGCGCTCACGCGCCCCGATCGTGCGAGGACGGCCAGGGTCGCCTCCACCTCGCGGCGCGGGAGGCCGAAGAGGCGCGCGAGCAGCGCGGGCGTCGAGTACACCGCCCCGTCGAGGTAGCGCGCGAGCAGCCGCTCGAGCGCGGCGGGCCGGCGGAGGCGCCGCCCTTCCGCGACCAGGTCGGGCAGCCACCGCTCGAGCAGGTCCCAGCGATACGAGAACGTCGGCTCGTAGCGCTCCTCGGTCTTCACGATCCAGAGGCCTTGCTGCAGCTCTCCCATGGCCCGCTCGAACTCGCGCGTCTTGCCCGGCTCCAGCATGAAGCACTCCGCGCGGATCCCGCGCGTGTACTGGGGCGACTCGCGCACGAGGCTGTCCATGATGCGCTTGGCGGTGAGCGAGAGCCGCCCCGCCTCGTATTCCTCGCGGTACGCGCTCGCGCGCTGGCCGCCGCGGACGAGGCAGTAGAACGCCGGGAAGAGATCGAGCGCCACCAGGAGCGGCCGGCCCTTCACGAGCTTGCCGTAGTACACCTGCCGCTTCGCGGGCAGCACATCCTTGAGCTCCCAGGTGAGCCCGATCCCGTCGTCGTGGTGCGAGCGGCGGGGCCACCGCGGGGCGGCGCGGCCCACCACCGCCTCCCACAGGCACCCGAGCCCTTCCGGGAAGCGATGGAAGGTCGAGCAGAGCCCGACCGCTTCCACGAAGGCCAGGGCGCTCCGGGCCGAGCGCACGCGCCGGGAGGGAAGCTGGCGGAAGTTGCGTCGCCGGCGCCGGAGCAGCGCGGCCTGGTCCATGCGCCTCAGCCCAGCTCGAAGCCCCGCTCGGTGACGCGGTACTCCGCGATCTCGTCGCTCTTGGCGCTGCCCCGGTGCTTGACCACGCAGAGCATGCGGGCGAGCCGGTTGCCGACGCGCTCGCTCCCCATCACCACGATGGTGTTGGCCACCGCGCCCACGTCGCCCGCCGCGACCTTGCGGGCGATGAGGTGCTCGAGCTGGGTCTCCTCGGTGGTCACGAGCAGGAGCGTGGTGACCGCGGTGTGGTCGTACCGGTGGGCGTCGATGAACGCGCGATGCTTCCACACCGGCATGCAGATCTCCATCCCGAGCGTCTCGCTGTCGCGATGGATGGTCTTCCGGTACAGGTCGTCGAAGATGTAGGGCTGGATGTAGTCGCCCGGAACGTCCATCGGCTCGATGCCGTCCACCATGATGCGCCGGCTCCCCGCCGCGAGGTGGAAGTACACGAACGGCCGCACCGTGTAGAGCGCCTGGTTGTACTGGGCCTTCCAGTTCCAGTCGAACTCGACCCCGTCCCCGCTCGCCACCTGGTAGTCGCGCAGCTTGCCGACCCACGGCAGGGCGTCGCAGTAGAAGGCCCGCATCTGCTCCTCGGGCGGGAACGGCTCGGCCATGGGCAGCACCGTATGCGTCCAGCGCTTGAGGTCCCAGTCGTGCAGGCGGGCGGCGTAGGCGTGGTGCTGCTGGGAGTCCCCGCGGACGTTCATGTCGAAGACGATGCCTCGGGCTCCGTCGGCCCGGACGCCTTGGTCGCAGAAGGCCAGGCCCAGGTGGGTCTTGCCGATGCCCGTGGCCCCGTAGACGACCGTCAGGGTGCCCGGAAGCAACCCGCCGCCCAGCATCTCGTCCAGCCTGGAACTACCCGTCGATACGCGCGTGGTCATAGGCGGGTGATCTTACCGACCCCGCCGCGAGGCGGTCAAGCCGGGCCGGCGTCCCACCGGGGGGCGGTCGCGCTTCTTGACAGGTCGCCGAGGGGGGTCCTACCCTCGATACATGCCACGCCGAGTGGTCTGGTACCCGGCGGGTTCCCCGGCTGCTACCCAGCTCTCCGCGCTTCCCGGTGACCTCGAGGGGCTCCCGCTGCCCGCGTCGGGGGCCCCGCCGGCCATGCCGGAGGAGTCCGCGGTCGCGCTCGTGGACCTGACCGCCGGGGACGCGCCGGTCGCGATCGCCCTGGCCGCGTCCGCGCCAGACCTACCGGTGGTCGCCCTCGTCGCCCCCGGGACCACCCCGATCGTGAAGTGCTACGCGTACGTCGGCACGCCCGCCGCCCCCCCGGTCCTGGCCGCCGCCCTCCGCAACGCGGGCGACCACGCTCAGGCGCGGCGCGAGGCCGACGCGAGCCGCCGCGAGCTGCAGGAGCTCAACCAGATCGGGGTCAGTCTCTCCGCCGAGCGGGACACCGACGCGCTCCTGACCCTCATCCTGACCAAGGCGCGCGAGATCACGCACAGCGACGCGGGGTCCATATACGTGGTGGAGGACGCGGCCGACGGCAGCACGCGGCTGCGCTTCAAGCTGGCCCAGAACGACTCCCTCCGGGTTCCCTTCACCGAGTTCACCCTGCCGATCGACGACGCCAGCGTGGCCGGGCACGTGGCGCTCACCGGCGCGGTGCTGCAGCTCGACGACGCCTACGTGCTCCCGCCGGGCTCGCGCTTCCGCATCAACCGCGACTTCGACGAGCGCGTCGGCTATCGCACCAAGTCCATGCTCGTGGTTCCGATGGTCACGCCCCAGGGCCAGGTGATCGGCGCGCTCCAGCTCATCAACTGCAAGCGGGATCCCGCCGCGGTCTTCCCGACACCCGCCGGCGTGCTCGCCCACGTGATTCCCTACCCGCCGCGGTTTCGCGACCTGGCCGCGTCGCTCGCCTCCCAGGCCGCGGTCGCGCTCGAGAACAGCCGCCTCTACCAGTCGATCCAGACGCTGTTCGAGGGCTTCGTGCAGGCCTCGGTCACCGCGATCGAGTCCCGCGAC
>DATFGS010000451.1:0-6277 GCA_035249225.1 Candidatus Methylomirabilota bacterium
GGTCTCGAGCGGGATGGCCGAGCTGGATCGCGTCCTGGGGGGCGGCGTGGTGACCGGGTCGCTGGTCCTGATCGGCGGGGACCCGGGGATCGGCAAGTCCACCCTGCTGCTCCAGGTCAGCCGCATGCTCGCGGAGCGGGCTGGGCCGGTGCTCTACGTCTCGGGTGAGGAGTCGGCGGCCCAGGTCAAGCTCCGGGCCGATCGCCTGGGGCCGTGCCCGGCGGGTCTCTACTTCGTGGCCGAGACCGATCTGCAGGCGGTGGAGGCGCACGTGACCGCCATCCAGCCGCGGATCCTGATCGTGGACTCGATCCAGACCGTGTACCTGCCCGGGTTCGAGTCGGCCCCCGGCAGCGTGAGCCAGGTCCGGGAGTGTGGGGCGCGGCTGATGACCCTGGCCAAGGGTCGGGGGGTCGCCACGTTCCTGGTCGGCCACGTCACCAAGGAGGGGGCCATCGCCGGTCCCCGGGTGCTCGAGCACCTCGTGGACACGGTCCTCTACTTCGAGGGTGAGCAGCACCACGCCTACCGGGTGCTCCGGGGGGTCAAGAACCGGTTCGGGTCCACCAATGAGATCGGGGTCTTCGAGATGGGGGAGCGGGGCCTGACCGAGGTCCGGAACCCCTCGGGGTTCTTCCTGGCCGAGCGCCCCAAGGACGCGGCCGGCTCGGTGGTGGTGGCCAGCATCGAGGGGACCCGCCCCCTCCTGGTCGAGATCCAGGCCCTGGTCACCCCCTCCGGGTTTGGCACCCCGCGTCGTACTGTTCTGGGTGCCGACTACAATCGCGTATGCTTGCTGCTGGCGGTGCTGGAGAAGCGCGTCGGGTTCCCGCTCCAGTCGCAGGACGCCTTCGTCAACGTCGCGGGCGGCGCTCGGGTGTCCGAGCCCGCCGCCGACCTGGGGCTGGTGCTCGCGGCGGCCTCGAGCTATCTCGATCGCCCGCTGCGCGGCGACCTGGTGGTAGTCGGTGAGGTGGGACTGGCCGGGGAGGTGCGGGCGGTGACCGGGCTCGAGGCACGACTCAAGGAAGCGGCCGCGCTGGGCTTCACCGCGGCCGTGGTGCCCCAGAGCAGCCTGACGGACCGGGGAAGCCATCCCCTGGACGTGCAGGGCGTGGGGTCGGTGGACGAGGCCGTGAAGGTCCTGCTGGGGCCGTGAGGACACGATGCAGATAGGTCTGCTCATCGTCCGGATGCTCGTCCTGATGGCGGCCACCGCCGCCGGCTTCGCGCTGGCGCACGCCCTCAACCTGCATGCGCCGAACAACTTCTTCCTCGGTGGCGCCGGCTTCCTGGCCGGCGTGCTCGTGGTGCTCCTCGAGTGGCAGGCCCGGCGCATCCCGGTGGACCGCCTGTTCTGGGGCGCGACCGGGGCGATGCTGGGCGTGGTGCTCGGGCTCGGCCTGGGCACCGCGGTCGAGGCGGTCGTGCCCGGCGCGGGCGCGCTCGGGCGCGGGCTCTTCGCGCTGCTCCTGGGCTACCTGGGCGCGATGGTGACGCTGGCCAAGCGCGACGACCTGGAGGACATGTCGGTCAAGCTCTTCCCGAAGACCGCGGTGGGGCGCCAGGACGCCGACAAGATCCTGGACACCTCGGTCATCATCGACGGGCGCATCGTGGACGTCTGCCAGACCGGCTTCCTGGCCGGCACCCTCCTGGTGCCCCAGTTCGTGCTGCGCGAATTGCAGCAGATCGCGGACTCCGCCGACGCCCTCCGGCGCAACCGCGGCAAGCGGGGTTTCGACGTCCTGCAGCGGCTGCAGCGCGTGCCGCGCGTGAGCGTGCGCATCGACGAGGTGGACTTCCCGCAAGTGCGTGAGGTGGATCGCAAGCTGATCGAGCTGGCGCGGGCGACCGGGGGCAAGATCGTCACCAACGACTACAACCTGAACCGGGTGGCGGAGCTCTCGGGTGTCGCGGTGCTCAACATCAACGAGCTCGCCAACGCGCTCAAGCCGGTGGTGCTGCCCGGCGAGCCGCTGCACGTGCACATCGTCAAGGAAGGCAAGGAAGCGAACCAGGGCGTGGCCTACCTCGACGACGGGACGATGGTGGTGGTGGAGCACGGCAAGCGGCTCATCGGCCAGACCGTGGACGTGACCGTGACCACGATCTACCAGACCGCGGCCGGCCGCATGATCTTCGCCCGCCAGCGGGACGAGGAGAGCACGCCGCGGTGACCTACGCCATCGTGCCGGCAGGAGGCCTGGGCACACGCATGGGCTCCCGCCGGCCCAAGCAATATCTCCGTCTGGGCCGCGCGCCGATCCTCGTCGCGACCCTGAGGGCCCTGGGGCGGGCGCGCGGCATCGCGGGCATCGTGGTGGCGGTGCCGGAGGCCCACGTGGCCGAGACGCGCCGGCTGCTCGCGCGCCTGCGGGTGCCGCGGATCCTGGAGGTGGTCGCGGGGGGCGCCGACCGACAGGAGTCGGTGTGGCGGGCGCTCCAGCGGGTCCCGGAGGACGCCGAGCGCGTCCTGGTGCACGACGCGGTCCGCCCGTTCATCGACGCGGCGCTGGTGGCGCGGGTGCTGGCCGCCGCCGGATCGGGCGGCGCGGCCACCTGCGGGATCCCGGTGCGGGAGACCGTCAAGCGCGTGCGCGAGGACGGCGCGATCGAGGCCACCATCCCGCGCCAGGGGCTGTGGCTCACCCAGACCCCGCAGGCCTTCACACGCGCGCTACTCTGGGAGGCCCACGACAAGGCGCGGCGGGACGGCTTCGCGGGGACGGACGACGCGGTGCTGGTGGAGCGGCTGGGCGTGACGGTCGCCATGGTGCCGGGGCTCGGGCAGAACCTCAAGATCACGACGCCGGAGGATCTCCAGACGGCCCGGGCCTGGGCCGCGCCCCGCCGGCGCGGATGACCGAGTTCCGGTCGGGGCTGGGCTTCGACCTGCATCCGCTGGTCGAGGGACGGCCGCTGGTGCTGGGAGGGGTGACGGTGCCCGCGACGCGCGGGCTGGGCGGACACTCCGACGCCGACGTGCTCACGCACGCGGTGTGCGAGGCGCTGCTCGGCTCGCTCGCCCTGGGGGATCTCGGACGGCTGTTCCCGGACACCGATCCGCGCTACAAAGGAGCCTCGAGCCTCGGCCTGCTGCGAGCGGTGATGGACCTGATCGCCACCCGGGGAGCGCGGGTGGTCAACGTCGACGTCACGGTGATCTGCCAGGCGCCGCGCCTGGCCGCGTTCCTGCCCGAGATGGCCCGGCGGCTCGCCGAGACCATGGGGCTCGAGCCCGACCGGGTGAGCGTGAAGGCCAAGAGCCCGGAGCATCTGGGCCTGCTCGGCCGGGAAGAAGGCATCGCGTCGATGGCGGTCATCGCGGTGGAAGTGCCCTGAGCTCAAGGAGGCGGTGGTGGCCCTGCGGATCTACAACACGCTGACGCGTAAGAAGGAGGAGTTCGTCCCCCTCACTCCGGGGCGGGTCGGGATCTACGTCTGCGGCGTCACGGTATACGACTTCTCCCACGTGGGCCACGCGCGCAGCGCGCTGGCCTTCGACATGATCCGCCGCTACCTGCTATTCCGCGGGTACCAGGTCAAGTTCGTCCGGAATTTCACCGACGTCGACGACAAGATCATCCAGCGCGCCCAGCGCGAGGGCGTGACCGCGCAGGAGGTGTCCGAGCGCTACGTGGCGGCGGAGCGCGAGGACATGGCGGCGATCGGGGTGATGGCCCCCGACGTGTACTCGAAGGCCACCGACCACATCCCGCAGATGGTGGCCCTCATCGAGCGGCTGGTCGCCAAGGGGCTGGCCTATCCGGTGGAGGGCGACGTCTACTTCGAGGTCGCGCGGTTTCCCGCCTATGGCCGGCTCTCCGGCAAGAACATCGACGAGCTGGTCTCGGGCGCCCGGGTCGAGGTGGACGAGCGCAAGCGCGACCCGCGGGACTTCGCCCTCTGGAAGGGGGCGAAGCCCGGGGAGCCCGCGTGGCCGAGCCCGTGGGGCCCAGGCCGGCCCGGCTGGCACATCGAGTGCTCGGCGATGGCCATCCAGTACCTGGGCGAGACGCTCGATCTGCACGGGGGCGGCGAGGACCTGATCTTCCCGCACCACGAGTGCGAGATCGCCCAGGCCGAGGGCGCGACCGGGAAGCCCTTCGTCCGGTACTGGATGCACAACGGGCTGCTCAATCTCGGCGCCGAGAAGATGTCGAAGTCGCTCGGCAACACGCTCACCATCCGGGAGCTGGTCAAGCGGCACGATCCGGACGCGATGCGCCTCTACCTGCTCGGCGCCCACTACCGCCACCCGCTCGACTTCGCCGAGGAGCGCATCGCCGAGTCCGCGCGGGGCCTCGCCCGGCTGCGCGGGCTGGTCACCGAGGCCGAGCGCATGGCCGCCCGGGGCACGCCCGCGCCGGGACCGGACGGCGGCCTCCTCGAGGACGTCGCGGCGCACCGCGCTCGCTTCGAGGCCGCCATGGACGACGACTTCAACGCGCCGCAGGCCATCGGCGTGCTCTTCGATCTCGCGCGGGTGCTGCACGGGGCGCGGGAGCAGGTGGCGCAGGGCACCGCGGGGGCGGGGGCGTTCCTGCTGGGGGTCGGCGAGCTGGTGGTCCTGGCGCGGGTCCTGGGGCTCCTCGAGGGCGCGCGGCGGGAAGCCGTCGTCGACCCGCAGCTCAAGGCCCGGATCGAGTCGCTCGTGTACCTGCGCCAGGAGGCGCGGCGTCAGCGCGACTTCGGGGAAGCCGACCGGCTCCGGGACGAGCTGGCCCGCCTGGGGGTCGTCATCGAGGACACCCGGGACGGGACCACCTGGAAGCTCCAGTCGTGATGCGCGAGCCGCACGAGGTGCCCGAGGAGGGCGCGCCGCTCTTCGGTCGCAACCCGGTGCTCGAGCTGCTCCGTATCGGGAGCCGCCGGGTGGAGGAGATCGCGATCATCTCGGAGGGCCGTGGGCCCGCGCTGCACGAGCTCCTGGCCCTGGCCAAGCGCCAGGGCGTGAAGATCTCGTACCGCACCCGCGACCAGCTCACCGCGATGGCCGGGGACGTCCACCACCAGGGCGTCGTGGCCCGGGTCGCCGGCGCGAGCTATGCGTCGCTGGGCGATCTCCTCGAGATCCCGGCCCGGCGGGGGCAGCCGCCTTTTTTCCTCGCACTGGACCAGGTCCAGGACCCCAGGAACCTGGGAGCCGTGCTCCGGACGGCCGAGGCCACCGGAGTCCACGGGGTCATCGTGCCCAAGCACCATGCCGCCGGCCTCACCGGCGCCGCCGCGAAGTCGGCGATGGGGGCCGCGGAGCTGATCGGGGTGGCCCGCGAGACGAACCTGGTCCATGCCCTCGAAACCCTCAAGAAAGAAGGCGTGTGGACCGTCGGCGCGGTGCCGGCCGGCGGCAAGCTGCCCTGGGAGCTGGACCTCACCGGCTCCGTGTGCCTGGTGCTGGGCGGCGAGGGGGAGGGGCTCCGGCCGCTGGTGGCCAAGAGCTGCGACTTCCTGGTGAGCCTCCCGATGCGGGGCCGGCTCGAATCGCTGAACGTTTCAGCCGCCGCGGCCGTCCTCTGCTACGAGGTGCTCCGGCAGCGGAGCGGGAACAAAGGACTTGACAGAAAACCCTTGACTTGATGGGGGCCCAAACCTAAAGTGAGGGTTTGCGACTGCTGGCGTAGCTCAGGTGGTAGAGCAACTGCCTTGTAAGCAGTGGGTCGGGGGTTCAAATCCTCCCGCCAGCGCCAGCACTATCCGAGTACTATCAAGAGGTTACGATCAGGCGTGCAACCGGGGAGATACCCAAGTGGCCAAAGGGGGCAGACTGTAAATCTGCTGGCGAACGCCTTCGGAGGTTCAAATCCTCCTCTCCCCACCACCACTTGAAACTGTGATTGATATCGGGCGCGGCAGGACCACGGGCGGGAATAGCTCAGCGGTAGAGCGCCAGCCTTCCAAGCTGGGGGTCGCGGGTTCGAATCCCGTTTCCCGCTCCACCCGTGTCCCTGGGTTCGCGCATCGGACGAGGCTCGGCGTTCAGGCCCCATGTAGCGTTCAGGCCCCATGTAGCGTTCAGGCCCATGTAGCTCAGTCGGCAGAGCGCGTCCTTGGTAAGGACGAGGTCTCCGGTTCAATCCCGGACATGGGCTCCATCAACCGCGACCGGTAGGGTTACGAGGAGGTCCGCCGGATGGCCAAGCAGAAGTTTGATCGGACGAAGCCGCACGTGAACATTGGGACGATTGGGCACATCGATCACGGGAAGACGACGTTGACGAGTGCGATCACGAAGGTGCTGCACACGAAGTTCAACGCGGTGGCGGTGCGGGAC
>DATFGS010000452.1:0-3454 GCA_035249225.1 Candidatus Methylomirabilota bacterium
GACGCGCTGCGCGCCGAGCTGAAGGCGGCGGCCGCGGAGGGCCGACCGGTCGCGCCCGGCGCGGCCCGCCACTCGATGGGCGGACAGGCGATCATCCGGGACGGCGTCGCGATGACCTTCGACGTGACGCCGGCCGAGCCCTGGATCGTGCTCGACCGGAGTGCCTCGACCTACCGCGTCGCCGCGGGCGCGCGGTGGCGGCAGGTGATCGGCGCGCTGGACGCGGTGGGCTTCTCGCCCGCGGTGATGCAGTCCAATCACGACTTCGGCGTCGCCGCGACCTTCTCGGTCAACGCGCACGGCTGGCCCGTGCCCTACGGGCCCTTCGGCTCCACGGTGCGCTCGCTTCGCCTCATGCTCGCCTCGGGTGACCTGGTGACCTGCTCGCCGGACGAGAACGCCGAGCTCTTCTCCCTCGCGATGGGCGGCTACGGGCTCTTCGGCGTCATCGTGGATCTCGAGGTCGCGATGGCGGAGAACGTCCTGCTGCGCCCGACCTACGAGCTGATGCCCGCGGCCCAGCTCGGCCCGCGCATGGTCGCGAGCCTCGGGCAGGACGCCTCGATCCGGATGGCCTACGGGCGCCTCGCGGTGGACACCCAGCGGTTCCTGCGGGAGGCCCTGCTCGTCACGCTCCGGCCCACCCCGGGCGCCCCGCCCGCGGCGACGTCGGGCGGGCTCTTCGTGACCCTGTCCCGCGAGGTCTTTCGCGCCCAGATCGGCTCGGACCGGGCCAAGCGGGCCCGCTGGTACGCGGAGACGGTGGCGGGGCCGAAGACCTCCTCCGGGATCGCGTCGCGCAACCGCCTCCTGAACGAGCCGGTGGCGAACCTGGCCGGCCGGGATCGCACGCGCACCGACATCCTCCACGAGTACTTCCTGCCCGCCGAGGGCCTCGAGCCCTTCCTGGGCGCCTGCCGGACCATCATTCCCGCATCACGCCAGGATCTCCTGAATGTCACGCTACGCTACGTGCAGGAGGACCGGACCAGCGCGCTGGCCTATGCGCGGGGGAACCGGGTGGCCGCGGTGCTGCTCTTCTCGCAGCGGATGACGCAGGCCGATGAGGAGGACATGATGGCGATGACCCGGCGCCTGATCGACGCGGCCCTCGACGCGGGGGGCAGCTTCTACCTCCCGTACCGCCTGCACGCCCGGCGCGACCAGGTCACGCGGGCCTACCCGCGCGTCGAGGAGGTGGTGGCCCGCAAGCGCCACTACGACCCCGGCCTGCGGTTCCGCAACACGATGTGGCACCGCTACCTCGCGCCATGAACCCGCTGCGGATCCTCGCCTGCGTCTACGCGGTGCTGTTCGCGTTCGTGACCAGCCTCAACTACATCCCCGGGCTGACCGACGCGGAGGGCCGGACCTTCGGCCTCTTCGCGCTCGACGTCTTCGACGACGCGCTTCACGCGGGGTCGGGCCTCTGGGCCGCGCTGGCCGCGTGGTGGTCGACGCGCGCCACCGTCACCTACTTCCGCTGGTTCGGTACGCTCTACTGCCTCGACGGGCTGCTCGGCCTCGCCACCGGCTCGGGCTACCTCGATCTCGGCATCGTCCTGCACGGGGTGCTCGACCTGCCGTTCACGACCCGCGTGCTCATGAACCTGCCTCACATCGCGATCGGGGGCTTCGCGGCCTTCACCGGCTTCGTGCTGGCCCGCCGCTGGGCGCCGCCCGCGGGCGCGCCGCGCTGAGATGCGCCGCTGGGCGAAGCGCATCGCGGGCGCGCTCGCCGTCTTCGTCCTGATCCTCGCCGCGCCGATCCTGTGGATCGAGGTCGCCTGCACGGCCGCGCGCGAGCCCGGCACCCTGACCCGCGCGCCGCTGGTGGGCGAGCGGGGATACGCGCGCCGCGAGTCGGACAGCTACCTGTCGTACCCGGAGTGGCACATCGTCTACGCCTACGAGGACCTGGCCGGCGTGCTCCGTCACCGCGATCCGAGCGCCTTCGCGTACTGGCGCCAGATCACCGGGTTCTGGAGCAATCTCTGCGGGCTCACCCGCGTCGTGACCGCGCGCGGCCCGGTGGGCACGGACACCCGGGTCATGCTCTACACGATCGGCTGGAGCTTCACCGCCGAGCTCGCGATCAAGGGCGCCTACGAGCTGACGATCGGGCGCGCCTTCGAGCGGCTCCGAGGCCCCGCCCGGACGGCGGAGGACGAGTTCGCCGCGCGCGACATGCAGGCCTACGCCGAGTTCCTGCGGCAGACGCCCTGGTACGAGTATCCGTTCGGCTGGCGCCTGCTCGCGTTCTGGCGGAGCACGCCGCTGCGCGGCGACGGCCTCGTGCGGAAGATCGAGCGCCGAATCGCGTTCAGCACCGAGTACGGCACGAAGGCGGTCTACGGCGCCCTGATCGGCTACGCGTCCGCCACTACCCTCGGCGCCTCGGACCTCGAGATCCAGACCGTGATCCTGGGCCTCGAGCCCGCCGACCTGGCCCGCGAGCCGAAGATCCGGGTCGTGCGCGAGCTGGGTGGCGGCCGGGCCCTGATCCGCACCCCGCGCTACCAGGTCTACACCGATCTGCTGGTGCGCCTGGCGCGGCGCGGCCGGAACGTCGCGGAGATCGCCGGTAACCACCGGATCCTGGTGACCGTCCTGGCGCCGCCGGATCCGCTGCCCCCGGTGGCCGGCGCCACCGAGCTGTTCGAGGCGTCGATCCAGTCGCGCCCGGATCGCCGGCGGCTCGGCCTCGACGTCTCCGTCGAGCAGCTGGCCGCGGCGATCCGGACGCTGGAGGCCGCGGGCGCCTCCATCGAGCACATCTACGACTACTGACCCACCCTTTCTCCCCGCGGTGAGGGGTGGTCTGCCGTCAGATCCCCCGCGAATGCGTGTGCCGCACCTCATCGCTCCGCCGGCTCATCGCGACCATGCCGATGATGACCACGATCACCAGCACCGCGCCGATGACCATCGCGACGGTCGCGTTGACTCCGAGGAACGTGCCGGGCCGCTCGACGACGCGCTCGGTCCGCTCGGTGCGGGTCTCTACCTGCGTGTTCGTGGACGGTGCCGCCGGCGGCTGCGCGGGCTGCACGCTCGAGTCGCCCTGCGGCGCCGGCCGGGCCGGGCTGTCGGGCGCCGGCGTGGTGGTGTCCGCGGGCGCGGGCGGTGCGGCCGGCTGCTGCGCGCTCACGTCGAGCGCGAAGCCGCCGATCAGAAGCAGGCTCAGGAGAAGTCCGGCGATCCAGCTCGTGCGAGGCTTCATGCGATTCATGGGCGCTGTCCTCCTCGGTGCCTGGGGGAGCAATGGAAATGCCAGGCCGGCCGGTCGTAAGATCAGCTAGTTGCGCCCGACCGCCGGAATGGCGTTCGCGGGGGCGGGCAATTCCTCCCGGGTAGGGATGACCCGGAGCCCCGGGGCGCAGTAGAGTCGAGGCATGGCCACGATCGCGCGCGCGCGAGCCGCCGGAGGCGCGCCCCGGAAGCCCCGGGCGCG
>DATFGS010000453.1:0-26075 GCA_035249225.1 Candidatus Methylomirabilota bacterium
TGCACCCCGACGATACTGCGGTCCTGCACGAGGATCGAGTCGAGGCCGAAGTCCTCGACCATCCGTATCAGCCCGATACCAATGGTCGCCATCGAGACGATACCGTAGTCGCCTGGGGTGAGCAGACGTGCCGCGAAGGCCGTCGCCACCCAGCTGACCAGCTGCGCGCTCCAGCGGAAGAGTGCCGTCCAGGCAATTCCCGATACCAGGGCCCGATCGAGCCGCCCATCGCCCGACATCAGCGGGTCGCGGCCGGGGGCGATGCCGGTGGGTAGACCTTTGGGTCGGCAGGTTGGTGGGGAGGTAGGTGCGCGAACCTGCTCAACATACGGATCTTCAAGACATTCCCGCACCGCTGGGAGAGCAAGCCACGTACCAACGGTCACTAGGGCGACTTCTTGCTGACTTGCGGCCGGCGATGCGTGCGAGGCCTGGTAATCGGCTACCAGAGTGTGGCTATGCGCAGCCTAGTCCCGGTACTGCCCGCACCTGAAAAGCTTGCATCCACGAAGCGGTGAGGGTCCCGGCCTCCCCAGCTAGTCCAGCCAGTCTTCCTCTTTGAGCTTGCGGGGCAGGTAGGTCTTGGTCAGGTAGCGGAAGTCCTTGTTGGCCAGCGCGTCGAGCTCGTACTTGAGGCCCGACGCGAGCATCCGCTTGATCTCGTCCTGCCACGGCTTCTTCTGCAGCCACCGGTACTTGAGCAGCTCCTTGGCCCGGCCGACGTCCTTGTCGTTGAGCTTGATCCCCACGTTGCGGGGGAGGCCGTAGCGGTCGGGGTCGGCGCTCGAGAGGCCGATGAACTTGGCCTTGGGGATGGCCATGCGCTCGCTCTCGAACGCGAGGTTGATCGAGCCCTGCTTGACGACCGAGTAGATGTAGTAGCCCCAGGGGTCGTTGTCCACCAGCACGTAAACCGGGATCTCGTACTCCTCGTGCAGGCGGCGCGCGAGGCGGCGGACCCCCCGGGGCGGCTGGCCGTTGCCGGTGAGGAGCACGCAGTTGTAGCGGCGCCAGAACTTGTCCTCGGAGAGGCGGTTCCACTGGGTGCCCTTCTCGACGAGCAGGACGAAGTCGGCGGTGCAGCGGCGGATCTCGATGAAGTCGGGCTCCACGATGGACGGCACCGAGTAGCCGCCCTTGCCCAGGCGCGCGCAGTCCACCCGGTCGCCGTCGTCCCCGAAGACGACCGGCCCCACGATGCTGCCCGCGTTCTCGGCGCGGACGTGGAGCTCCTCGCGCAGCGCGGCGAGCGAGACCTCCAGGTCCTCGATCAGCGGATCGGATTCGTTCTGGTTGTCGAACGTGTTCTCGTTCGAGCCCTTCATGGTGTGCTTGGTGCGGTAGTAGATCTCCCGGAGGGAGGTCGTGAGGTCGGCCCGCTGCAGCTCGGAGAGCGCGTCGGCCACCAGGACCGTCTGCATGAACTTCTTCGCCATGCCCACGTTGAAGAACGTGCGCTCCTGCTTCCGCTTGCCCATCTCGATGATGCCGCGCTTCTCGTTGAAGTTGACGTTGGCGAGGCTGCGCACCGGGATGAGCAGCGTGGGATCCTTGCTCCGGTCCGCGGCGGTGATGACCGCGTCCGCCACGCTGATGAGCTTCTTCTCGACGGCGCCGGCGGCCGGGGTCTTCTTCGCCTTCGCTTTCGCCATGGCTCGGCCTACCTCTTCCCGCGCTTCGGCGCTCTCGCCTTGGGCTTCGCCGGGCGGGCCGCCTTGACGGCGCGGGCCGGCTCGCCCTTTCCGCGCGCGGCCGCTTTCCCTCGAGACGGCGCCGACTTGGCCTTGGCCGGCCGCGGCTCCTCCGCCGCCGGCGCGGCCTCCGCGGGCAGGGCGCCCGGCAGCACCGGCGCCTCCCCCTCGGGCCCGTCGGCGGTCACGATGATGGAGTGGGGGAGGCCTTCCGGTCCGCCCTCGTGGCCCAGGATCGCGTCGGTACGGGTGCCGCCGGTCCGCTTCAGCGCGATCTTCTGGAGCTGGCTCTTGAGCTTCTCCTTGGGCAGCTTGCCGCCCTTCAGCCGGCCGCAGGCCTCGACGACCTCCTCGATGTACAGCTCGAAGATGTTGCGGCGGCGGAACTCGCTCTTGGCCCGCTCGCGCCGCCGCAGGAACATGCCGAGCCGCCGCCCGCACTCCTGGAGCGCGAGCTTGATCTCCTTGCGGATCTCGTCGTAGTCGGCGATCGCTTCCTTGGACTCGCTCGTGAACGGGACCCAGACCGAGCCCATGTGGACGAAGATGACCATGGGGCCGGCGGGGAGCGCGCCCCGGGACTGGGCCACCCCGTAGTTGCGCCACGCGGTCTCGAGCGCGGCCTTGAACGTCGCGCAGGCCGACTGTTGGTAGAGCAGCGGGACGCGATTGGCGTATCGGATGACGCGCGCCAGCTCGCTGTCGTCATCGCGCTCCTCGCCTTCCGCGAGGGGGACCGCCGGCGCGTCCGCGGGGGCGGGCGTGGCCTGGTCCGGCGCCTTGCCGAAGGCCAGGCCCGCCTCGATGACGAACGGGTTGCCGCGATAGACCGCGGCGGGCCGGGTCACCGCGGTGTAGAACTCGCCCTTGATCTGCTTGTAGAGGCCGTGGAGGATCGCCTTCTCGCCGATGGGCGAGATGCAGTTTGAGGGCGGCGCCATGATCTTGGTCGCCTGGATCGCCTTGTAGAGCGACTCGGCCGCCTCGCCGTGCACGTTGCGCGGCCGCGCGTCCGGCGAGAGCTTGGCCGTCTTGCAGATCTCCACCGCGACCGCGGGGGAGACCCGGCTGAAGTCGGCCGCGAGGAACCCCGAGAGCGAGTGGCTCCGGGTGTCGTGGAGCATGCGCAGGAGCACCCCGAACTCGATGCCGTAGGGATGCGGCTTGATCTCGCGCGGCGGGGGCGGCAGCTCCTGGATCGTGCGCGGGTACTTCCGGGTCTCGCCCTCCGGCGTGTTGTAGACGAGCGTCACGTGCGGGTTGGCGATGGCCACCTGCTCGAGGAACTCGTCCACCGAGGCGCGGCCCTTCTGATAGCGCCCCTCGATCTCGAGCGTGACCTGGGTGCCGCGCGGGTGGTGCCAGTCGATCTTCTTGCTCTCGAAGATCCGCGGCTCGTTCTTCTTGGTGTCGATCTGCACCTCGAAGTAGTGCGTCGCGGCGCGCGGCCCGGTGCTCGAGGTGATCTGCACCGGCTTGCCGGTGGTGAGCTGCGCGTACATACCCGCCGCGGAGATGCCGATGCCCTGCTGGCCGCGGCTCATGCGCAAGCGGTGGAACTTCGAGCCGTAGAGGAGCTTGGCGAAGATCGGCGGGATCTGCTGGCGGACAATGCCGGGCCCGTTGTCGATCACGGTGACCCGGAAGCGGGTCGCCTGGCTCGCCGCGACCGGCGCCTCGTCGCCGCTCGGCGCGACCTCCAGCGTGACGACGACCTCGGGCAGGATGCCGGCCTCCTCGGCCGCGTCGAGCGCGTTGTCCACCGCTTCCTTGACGCATGTGAGCAGCGCCTTGCGCGGGTTGTCGAAGCCGAGGAGGTGACGGTTCTTGGTGAAGAACTCGGAGACCGAGATCTCCCGCTGGCGCGCCCCCATCTCTGCTGCGGATGGGGCGGCCTTGGGCTCGGCGGTCGGTGTCCTGGCGAGCGCGGTGGGCATTCCCCTCCTTGATATCAAATCCCTGCTCGACAGCAGCCTTTTTTTGACCGACGACCCGCGAGCCTGTACTGTTCGGGACGCGTGGACTTCGAACTGACACCGGAGCAGGAGGCCTTTCGCGAGGAGATCCGCAGCTTTCTGCGCGCGGAGCTGGCCGACGAGCCGGGGCGGGTCCGGGAGGACGGCTGGGTCGTCGGGTTCTCGCGTGCCTTCTCCGAAAAGCTCGGCAAGCGCGGATGGCTCGGGCTGACGTGGCCGCGCCAGTACGGCGGGCAGGCGCGCTCGGTGCTGGAGCGGCTGATCCTCACCGAGGAGCTGCTCCGCGCGGGCGCCCCGGTGGCGGCGCACTGGCTCGGGGACCGCCAGGTCGGGCCGTCGATCCTCCGATTCGGCACCGAGGAGCAGCGACGCGAGATCCTGCCCCGCATCACGTCGGGCGCCATCGTCTTCTGCGTGGGCCTGAGCGAGCCGGACGCGGGCTCCGACGCGGCGGCGGTCACCACCCGGGCGGTCGAGGACGGCGACGGCTTCGTCCTCCGCGGCCAGAAGATCTGGACGAGCTTCGCGCACCAGGCCGACTACTGCTACCTGGTGGCGCGCACCGATGCAAGCGGGCCCAAGCACAAGGGGATCAGCGAGTTCATCGTGCCGATGGCGACGCCCGGGATCACGGTGCGCCCGCTCCTGGACATGACCGGCGAGCACCACTTCAACGAGGTCTTCTTCGAGGACGCGCGGGTGCCACGTGGCGCGCTGATCGGGCAGAAGGATCGCGGCTGGTACCAGATCGCGGTGCAGCTCGATTACGAGCGGGGCGGCATCGAGCGCGTGCTGAGCAACTGGCCGCTGCTCGAGGATGCGCTCGCCGCGCTCCGCGGCCACGCGGCGCTCCGGGACCCGATCGTGCGGGACCGCCTGGCCGGGCTCCGCGTGGATCTCGAGACGGCCCGGCTGATGGTGTATCGCATCGCGTGGCTGGCCGATCACGGGCGCGTGCCCAACGTGGAGGCCGCGGTGGCGAAGGCGTTCGGGACCGAGCTCGAGCAGCGCATCGCGGAGACCGTCGCGGGCCTCTTCCAGATGTCCGCGCTCGGTATGGCCGGGAGTCGGCACGCCGCTCTCGGCGGCCGCGTCGCGCGCGCCGTTCTCTACGCGCCCGCCTACACGATCCAGGGTGGGACGAGCAACATCCTGAGGAACATCATCGCGCACCGCGGGCTCGGGTTGCCCGCCGACTGAGGAGCGCACGCATGGTCACCGTGATCGTCAGAGGGAGCGCGACCGGGCTCGCGCAGGAGATCGAGACGGGGCGGCACCGGCTGGTCGCCGACGAGCCGGTGGAAGCGGGAGGGACGGACACGGGCCCCTCGCCCTACGAGCTGCTGCTCGCCGCGCTCGGGGCCTGCACCTCCATGACCCTCTCGATGTACGCGCGCCGCAAGCAGTGGCCGCTCGAGCAGGTCACGGTGCGGCTGCGGCACGACAAGATTCACGCCCAGGACTGCGCGGAGTGCGAGACGAAGGAGGGCAGGCTCGATCGCATCGAGCGCGAGATCAGCCTGGCCGGCCCGCTCGATGCCGAGCAGCGGGAGCGGCTGCTCGCGATCGCCAATCGGTGCCCGGTGCACCGGACGCTCGTCTCCGAGGTCGACATCCGCTCGCGGCTGGTCTAGGCCCGGCGGTGCCGCCGGGCGCACGCGCCTTTCCCTGGTACCTCGTCGGGATCGGCTCGTGGTTCGCGAGCGCCGGCATGCAGAACATCGTGTTCACGTGGCTGGTCACGGTGGTGCTGCACGAGCCGCCGGCGCGGGTCGGCGTCGCCCAGATGTCGCTCATGGCGCCCGCGATCTTCCTGATGCTGCTCGGCGGGGCGGTCGCCGATCGCGCGGATGGCCGGCGGCTACTGGTGCGGGGGCACCTCGTGTCCGCGCTGCCGCCGCTGGTGCTGGGGGTGGCCATCGCGCGGGGCGGGCTGACCTACGGCGCCCTCATCGCCTACGCCCTCGCGGTCGGGACCGCGGGCGCGTTCGTGATGCCGGCGCGCGACGCGATGCTCACGCGCGTGGCCGCGGGCGGGCTGGGGCGCGCGGTGGCGGTGATGACCGCGGTCCAGTTCGCGGCGCAGCTCGTGGGGATCGCGGTGGGCGGTGGCGCCGGCGCGATCGGCGCGCCCGCGCTCCTGTTCCTGCAGGCCGCGGTGCTCGCGTCGGGCGGCGTCGCCGCCTTGCGGCTGCCCGCGGCGCCGCCGGTCCTCGAGACCGCGCCCCGGAGCCGGCTCGGCGCCATGCGCGACGGTCTGCGGGCCGCCGCCGAGTCGCCGATCCTGGCTCCCGTGCTGATCGCGAACCTGGCGGTGGGCGTACTCTACGTGGGCGCCTTCTTCGTGATCCTGCCGCTGATCGTGCGCGACGCCTACGGCGGCGGCTCGGCGGAGCTGTCGCTCCTCAGCCTGGGGTTCTGGGGCGGCACGATCGGCTCCACCCTCGTCCAGATCCGGCTGGGGGCGCTGCGCCGCCCGGGCCGGGCCATCGTGCTCGCCCTCCTGCTCGGCGCCGGCGTGCTCGCGGCCATGGCGTGGCCGGGCCCTTTCCGGGCGCTGGTGGCGCTGTGCGTGGTGTGGGGCCTGGGGGCGGGAGTGGTGATGACCCAGGCGCGGACGCTGGTGCAGGCGGCGGCTCCCGAGACGCACCGCGCGCGGATCCTCTCGCTCTTCCAGCTCGGCCTGATGGGAGGGGCGCCGGTCGGCGCCCTGCTGATCGGCTACGTGGCCGGGCTCAGCGGCCCGCGCGCGGCGGTGGTCTATCCCGCCGCCGGCATGCTGGCGGTCCTGGCCGGGCTGCTGCTGCGCTCTCGCCTCTGGCAGCAGGGCGAGGCGCGGTGAGGCGGGATCAGCGCATCTCGTAGAGGAAGGGCGACAGCTTCAGCTCGGTGCCGAGTACCTCGCTGCTCGCGGCGGGGCGTGCCAGCTCGGCGCCCGCGCGCTCCTGGATCCGGACCACGAGATCGCGGTAGGAGGAGGTCTTCATGACCCGATCGAACTGGGCCCGGTAGTTCGTGATCAGGCTGACCCCATCGATCGTGATGTCGCGCACCAGCCACCGATTGCCCTGGTAGACCATCCAGTGGTCGAGGCGGATCTGGCGGCCGCCCCGCCCCACGATGGCGGTGCGGACCGCGGCCCGGTCCCGATCCACCGACTCGCCGAGGTACGAGACGGTGATCCCGTTGCCGTTGATCTCGGCCGCCGCGGCGAGCCAGTAGACGAAGCTACGCTGGACGAAGCCCGCGAAGATGGACGTGAACTCCCGCTGCTCGACCGCGGTGCGCGCCTTCCACTCCGGCCCGAGGACGTCCTCGGACGCCCCGCGAAAGTCGAAGACCTTGCTGAACAGGGCGCGGATCGCGACGATCCGATCGAGCGGGCGCTCCTCCAGCGTCGGGTCGGCGATGATCCGGTTGGCCTGGGCGAACGTGGCCTGGAGCGTGGTGGTGGGCGTGGTGGGAGCTCCGGCCTCGGCGGCGGTGACGAGGAAGGCGGTGACTGCGATCGAAGCAAGGAATGCGCGGGGCGACATGCCCCGGGAGGGTGCATCGCCTGTGCCACCGGGGGTGCCTCCTCGACGAGCCCCAAGCCCCGGTTGAAGGCGGTATTGCGGAGCCGGCGTGCCCCCGCGGCGCTCACGGGTGGACGATTACCGTCAGAGTGTCAGCCGCCCTTCAGCCGGGGCCGCGCAACGCTTGGCTCATGCTCGCGTCACGCGGGCGGCCACGGGATCTTCATCGCGTCGAGGCGCCGCAGCCGGTCCTGGCCGAGCGCGCGGTCCCAGGTCTCCGCGAGCTGCTCCGCGGTCCAGGCGCCGGGCGTGGTCGCGGTGCGGATCGGCGCCGGATGGGAGAACACGCTCACCTCGCTGCCGCGCACTCCGATCACCTGGCCGGTGATGTGGCGGGCCCGGTCGCTGGCCAGGAAGGTCGCGACCGGGGCGATGGCCTCGGGCGGCGTCGCGGTGGCGGCGCCGCGGCGCTCGCCGGGCAGCCGCTGGGTCATGCGCGTGTCGGCGGTGGGCGAGATCGCGTTGCAGCGAACGCCGTATTTCGCCATCGCGAGCGCGGTCGAGCGGGTGAGCCCCACGATGCCTTCCTTGGCCGCCGAGTAATTGGGCTGGCCGGGGCTGCCCTCGAGGCCCGCGGTCGAGGTGAAGGTGATGATGCTGCCCGTCTTGCGCTCGCGCATGTGGCGGGTGGCCGGCTGCATGACCGTGAAGTGACCCTTGAGATGCACCGCGATGACCGCGTCCCACTCCTCCTCGGTCATGTTGAAGATCATGCGCTCGCGCAGGATGCCCGCACAGCAGACCAGCACGTGGAGGTCGCCGAATTCCTTGAGCGCGAGCTCCACCACCGCGCGGCCGCCCGCCATGGTCGCCACGCTGTCCGCCGCCGGCACCGCGCGGCCGCCCGCCTTGCGGATCTCCGCCACCACCGCGTTCGCGGGCTCGCTCGAGGGATCCATCCCGTCCACGCTGACCCCGTAGTCGTTCACGACCACCGCCGCCCCCGCCGCGGCCAGGCCGATCGAGACCGCGCGTCCGATGCCCGTGCCGCCGCCCGTCACCACCGCCACCTTGCCGTCGAGCAGCCCCATTTGGTCCCTCCTTGCGCTGCGGTTGCGCCCCTCCTCGCACTGCCGTATCGTCGGCGCGTTCACGTCGACCGCCGCCGATCCTGCGCGACGCCGACCGGGCAGTCAAGAGCGCATCCAGCGAGGGGGCGATCATGGCCAAGACGCGCGGCACCGGGCTGCTGATGCTGTGGACGGACGTGGACCCGCAGCACGAAGCCGAGTTCAACCGCTGGTACGACGAGGAGCACCTCGACCGGCTCCTCAAGGTGCCCGGCTTCCTCTCCGCGGCGCGCTACGTGGCCCTGCGCGGCGGGCCCAAGTACCTCGCGATGTACGAGCTCGAGGAGGCGGGCGTGCTGCGCACCGCCGCCTTCCTCGACGAGGTCCGCTTCCGCCCCTCCGCGCGCCGGCAGCAGGCCTCGGGCGGCCACGTCGGGCGCAACTACCTGCTGAACGGCTACCGCCAGATCTTCCCGGCGCGCACCAACCCGGTCGAGCTGACCATGGGGCCGTCGCCCTACCTCCAGATGGGCCGCATGGACATCCCCGCCCACATGGAGGAGGAGTGGAACGACTGGTACAACTGGGTCTACGTCCCGGACTACCTCACGGTGCCCGGGGTGATCCGCGCCCGCCGATTCATGGCGGTGGAGGGACAGCCCAAGTACCTCACGGTCTATGAGTTCGAGCGGCCGGACGTGCCCGACGGCGAGGCCTGGAACCGAGTGCGCGACGCGAACCCGTGGACCCGCCGGGTGCGGCACCACATGCGGCTGGACGCCGGCTCCCCGGTGGTCTACCGGCGGATAAACCCCGCGTTGCCGTCATGATCAAGCGCGTCACGCTCCTCACCCGCAAGGCGGGCATGACGCGCGAGCAGTTCACGCGCCACTGGCTCGACGTGCACGCCCCGCTGGCCCACGCGGTGCCCGGGCTGCTCCGCTACGTACAGTCGCACATCGTCGAGGAGTACAAGCGTCCCGACATCCCGACCACGCCCGTCGAGGTGGACGGCATCGCCGAGCTCTGGTTCGAGAACCGCGCGACGATGGACCGCGCGCTGGCGTCGCCCGAGATGGCCGCGCTCCACGCCGACGGCGCCCTCTTCATCGGCGGCAACAAGACCTTCGTGGTCGAGGAGAAGGTGATCATCTAGGTGGCGGGAGATCAGATCCACCTCGGGATCAAGCTCGGCTACACCCTCTTCCTCCTGGTCCTGGTGCCGGTGTACTGGACGCACTACGGCCCGAAGAACTTTCTGTGGTTCTCCGACATCGCGCTGCTGGTCACCGGCGCGGCGCTCTGGCTCGAAAGCCCCCTGCTCGCCAGCATGATGATGCTGGCGGTGCTGCTGCCCGAGCTCGCGTGGAACCTGGATTTCTTCGCCCGGCTGCTCACCGGGCGCTCGATGTTGGGCATGAGCGCCTACATGTTCGACGCGACGTTGCCCCGCTATCTCCGCGCGCTGTCCCTCTTTCACGTGCCCCTGCCGGCCGGGCTCGTGTGGCTCGTGCTCCGCCTCGGCTACGATCGGCGCGCGTGGCCCTACCAGAGCCTGCTGGCCCTCGTCGTGCTGCCGGTGACGTATTGGCTCACCGACCGCGCGGAGAACGTCAACTGGGTCCACGGGCTCTCCCGCCCCCAGACCGCGCTCCCCCCCTGGGCCTACCTTGCCTTGCTCATCATCGCGTTCTCGCTCGTGCTCTACCTGCCCCCGCACCTCGTCTTCAGCTACTTGCCCTTGAGCGCGACGTCCTCGTAGGGCGCCGAGTAGGCGTGCCCCGAGATCAGGCCCAGGCCGGACTCGCGCACGCGTGGCCCGACGCCGTTGAGGAAGGCCAGCTCCCAGATCGGCGCGTAGACGACCTTCTCGTGGAGGAGCTGCTGGATGCGGTGGAGCGTGGCCTCGCGCCGCTTCGGGTCGTTGTCGGCGGCCTGCTCCTGGAAGAGGCCGTCGATGTCCGGGTACGCGCCGTAGACGTAGGCGCCGCCGCTGGCCACGAAGGCCTCGAGGCGCGTGGCCGCGTTGCCGAAGGCGCCGCTGGACCCCTGGATGAGGTTCCGGAACTTCTTCTCCGAGTAGCCGCTGAAGAACGCGGCGCGCTCGAGCGGGCGCAGCTTCGCCCGGATGCCCACCTGCTGGAGCGAGTTGGCGACCGCCTCGCCGAGATTGGCGTAGGAGCCGTCGCAGTAGTAGTCCCCCGCGTCGAAGCCGGACGGATACCCCGCTTCCGCGAGCAGCTTCTTGGCCCGGGCCTGGTCGTAGGCGGGGGCGGGCGGCTGCCAGAAGTACTCGAACGAGGTCGGGATGATGCTGTTGTTGAGCCGGGAGTAGCCGAGCGTCAGCGCCTGGTTCACGGACGGCCGGTCGATGGCCAGGCTCGCGGCCTGCCGAACCCGCCGGTCGTGCCACGGGGACTTCGGATCCCACTGGTCGGCGAAGTAGAGCCAGAACGTTCCCTGGATCACCGCCGGCTTCAGGGTGAGCCCGGGCGTCTTCTGCAGCTCTTCGGCCAGCTCGCCGCGGATCGAGTACGCGATGTCGACCTCGCCGCGCTTGAGCGCGGCCAGCCGGGTGGCCTCGTCGGGGATCACCCGTAGCACCAGCCGTTTCACGCTCGGGCTCTTGCGCCAGTACTGCTCGAAGGCCTCCAGCACCAGCTCGACGCCGGGTGTGAAGGAGACGAACTTGTAGGGGCCCGCGCCCACCGGCGCCTTCTTGAAGCCCTCGTCGCCCACCTTCTCCACGTACTTGCGCGGCACGATCCAGCCCGCGCCGGTGGCGTTGGTGTAGAACGTCAGGAAGTCCGGCCAGGGCTGCTTGAGCCGGATGCGCACGCGCCCGGGGTCGGGGGTCTCCACGCTCGCCACGCGCTCCTTCAACGCCTTGACCGCGGTGCCGCGGTAGCGCTCCAGCGAGAACTTCACGTCGTCCGACGTGACCGGGTCGCCGTTGTGGAAGAGCGCGCCCTTGCGGAGGACGAACTCATAGACGAGGCCGTCCTTCGAGACCGACCACGACTCGGCCAGGCCCGGCGCCCGCGGCTGGCCGGGCATGGGCTTCACCAGCGCGTCGTGCAGGGCGTAGAGGACCATGTAGGGCGTGATCATCCCGGGGGTTTCGGCCGGATCGAACCACGTGGGGGCGAGCGAGATGTGCACGGCCCATGTGATCTGGCCCTCGGGGGCGGCCGAGGCCGCCGCCGGCAGCGCGAGGACGAGCACCGTCATCAGGATCAGGACGAGAGCGCGCAGGGTCATGGGCACGCCTCCTTCAAGCGAAGGGTCCGGATCGGAAAGGTGGGCTGATTATCCGGGAATCGCGAGCCCTGTCAATCGGGACGGGACGGCTTGGGTCCGGGCGGGCTTCTGTGCTATCCCTACGCGGTGAGCAGCGTCGCTCCCGCGGCGGCCGCCCGGGCCGCGCCCCACGCCTTCGCCGAGATCCTCCGCGAGGCCCCGTACCGCCGGCTCTGGCTCTCCGGTCTCTGCGTGAGCGGCGCGCGCTGGATGGACCTGGTCCTGCTGGGCTGGCTCGCCTTCCAGCTCACCGACTCGCCGTTCATGGTCGCGGTGGCCGCGTTCGCCCGGTCGGCCCCGATGATGCTGCTGGGCCCCTTCACCGGCCTGCTCGCGGACCGCATGCACCGCGGGCGCGTGCTCGTCTTCACCCAGGCGCTGGGGCTCGTCACCGGGCTGGCGCTCGCCGCGGTCTTCGCGGCCGGGCGCGGCGGCTTCTGGCCGATGGTCGGGCTCGAGGTGCTCTTTGGGGTCCTCTGGGCGATCGACTTCCCGGCCCGGCGCACCGCGCTCTACGCGCTCGTGGGCCCGCGCCGCGTCGCGACCGCGGTCTCGCTCGAGACCGTCTCGATGCAGGTCGCCAAGATGGTCGGGCCGGTGCTGGCCGGCATCGGGCTCGCGCGCGTCGGCCCCGCGCCGTGCTACGTGGCGGTGGCGGTGCTCTACGCGCTCGGGCTGGTCGCCTTCATCGGTCTGCCCGCCCGCATCGGCGGCCCCAGCGGCCGCGACACCGCCTCGGTCGTCTCGAGCCTGGGCGAAGGCTTTCGCGAGGCCTGGCGCGAGCCCACGGTGCGCGCGGTGCTGATCATCACGGTGCTGATGAACACGCTTTTCTTCCCGTACCAGCACATGCTGCCGGTCTTCGCGCGCGAGGTCCTGCGCGTGGGCCCGGAGTGGCTCGGCGCGCTGGTCGCCGCCGACGGGCTGGGGGCGCTGCTCGGCGCGCTGGCCATCGCCTCGCGCCGCGGGTTCATCGCGCACGGCCGGCTCTTCGCGACCGCGGTGCTGGTGGCGCCGTTCCTGCTGCTGGCCTTCACCGGGCTGCGGTGGCGATGGGCGTGCCTCGCGATTCTCGTGCTGATCGGGGCCGCCGAGTCCGGCTTCGCGGCCATGCAGAGCACCCTGGTCCTCCTCGCGGCGCCGCCCGACAGCCGCGGCCGGGCTATGGGCATCCTCTCGGCCTGCATCGGCACCCAGCCGGCCGGCACGCTCTGGATCGGCTTCCTGGCCACCGGCATCGGGGTCCCCGCCGCCATGGCGCTCAACGGGGTCGTGGCGCTCCTGGCGATGCTTCCAGCGGCGTGGCCCCTGGCCCGCCGGCCGCCGGTTTGACCCGCTATTGACCGGGTTTACGAAGTACCCTAAGTTTGTGATCGATCGGTACGATCGCCGGGATGGTCCCGGCCGGTCCCGACCGTTTTCCCGTCGCCCAGGAGGGCCCATGAAGAGGATACGTGCCGCGGTAGTGCTGGTCCTGGTGGCCGCCGTCAGCCTGTCGCTGCCGGGCGCCACCTCGCTCGCTCAGGAAGTGCTGACGAACGATTCCGTGATCCAGATGGTCAAGGCGGGGCTGCCCGAGGCGGTCGTCATCGCCAAGATCAAGGGGACCGCGAGCAAGTTCGATCTCAAGACCGACTCGCTGGTGAGCCTGAAGAAGGCCGGCGTCTCGGACAAGGTGCTGGAGGCCATGGTGTCGGCGGGCTCCGCCCCCGCCGCGGCCGCCACCACTCCCGCTCCGACGACCGCGATGCCCGCCCCGCCGGCCCCCGCGGTCGCGGCCGGCGCGCTGAAGACCCAGGACGTGATCTACCAGCTCGTCGGCGACAAGTACGTCGAGATGTTCGCGACCTCGGCCAATCTCGAGACCAACATGGCGTTCTTCCAGAGCAAGAGCGAGGTCGTGCTGGAGGGTCGGAAGGCCCGGTTCCGGGTCAAGGACAAGCAGCCGGTGTTCCTCAGCACGTACTCGTCGACGGACGCGCCCCTGGTGAGGCTCAAGCCGGGCGACAGCAACGATGACCGCAACCTGAAGATCGGCAGCGGTGCCTTCATGCCGTTCGGCGGGACCCAGAAGATGGGCGTGCGCAACGAGGACAAGATCGCGATCAACATCGAGCGCGACGCGCGCGGCTTCTACAAGGTGACGCCGGCGTCGCCGCTTCCCCCGGGCGAGTACGGCTTCATCCTCGCCACCGGCTTCGGGGCGGGCTCGGGCAAGATCTACGACTTCGGGGTGGACTAAACGACTCCCGACCATGCGCGCGGGCCCCTCGAGCGGGCCCGTGCGCTGGCCCCGCTCCTCGAGGACCTGAGCGAGCAAACCGAGCAGGAGCGCCGGCTTCCCGAGCCGGTGCAGCGGGCGCTCTTCGGCGCCGCGCTCTTCCGGCTCCTCCTGCCTCGCTTCCTGGACGGGGGCGAGGTCGATCCCCTCACGTTCGTCGAGGTGATCGAGGAGATCGCCCGGCACGACGCGAGCGCGGCGTGGTGCCTCTGCCAGGCCGCCGGCTGCTCCATGACCGCGGCCTATCTCTCGCCGGAAACCGGGCGCGAGATCTTCGGCGCCCCGCGCGCGGTGCTGGCCTGGGGGCCGAGCAACGACGCGAAGGCGGTGGCGGTCGACGGCGGCTATCGCGTCACCGGCACGTGGAGCTTCGCCAGCGGCTGCCGCCACGCCACGTGGCTCGGTGGCTACTGTCCCATCCAGAAGCCCGACGGCACGGTCCGGCGCCGTCCGGACGGCACCGCCGACGGGCGCACCATGCTGTTCCCGGCCGCGCAGGCCACCATCGTCGACGTCTGGCACGTGACCGGGCTGCGCGGAACCGGCAGCGACGCGTTCACCGCGACGGACCTCTTCGTCCCCCACGCGCATTCGGTCTCGCGCGACGATCCCGCCGAGCGGCGCCATCCCGGCCCGCTCTACTGCTTCCCGTCGGGCAGCCTCTACGCGTCGGGTTTCTCCGGCGTCGCGATGGGCATCGCGCGCAGCAGCCTCGACGCCTTCATCGAGCTGGCTCGCGACAAGGAGCCGCGCTCCTCCAAGCGCCTCGTGCGCGACAGCGCGCTCATCCAGTTCCAGGTGGCCGAGGCGGAGGCGAAGCTGGGCGCGGCGCGGGTGTTCCTGCACGACACCCTCGGCCGGATCTGGGCCGACGTGAGCCGGTCCGGTCAGCCGCTCGGCATCGAGCAGCGGGTGCAGATCCGCCTCGCCTCCACCTACGGCATCCACCAGGCCAAGCAGGTGGTGGACACCGTCCACCACGCGGCCGGTTCGAGCGCCATCTTCACCAGCAGCGCCTTCGAGCGCCGCTTCCGCGACATCCACACCGTCACCCAGCAGCTGCAGGGCCGCCAGGCCCATCTCGAGACCGTCGGACGCTACCTCCTGGGCCTCGAGCCCGACCAGACCTTCCTCTAGCGCCACCGCCGGCCGGGAATGGCCGGCCGGGTCCGTCGCGGCCGGCCCCGTTCCCGGGAAGGGTCTGGCGGCTTCCCGGCCCCGCGGGAGCCCCCGTTCGCAGAATTAGGAGTGAAATAATCTCGTGTGTAGAATGAAAGTGAGGCTCGAGCCGGGTCCGGTACTCCGGACGGGAGGGTGCTATCGCTCGAAACTCGAGACGAAGTTCCGCAGTCTTCCAGCGCGGGGGACTGCCATGAGCGACATGCCGGCCGAAACCCCCCGTATTGCCCGCGCCTACTGCCCCGCCTGCGAGCCCGACGCCGACACGCTGCTGGAAATCCTCGAAGTGCAATGGTGCAACGTCCACATGCCGATGCGCGAAGGCCTCGACGACGCCCGGGTGATGTCCGACGCCATGCTGACCGGGAGCGCCGAAGCGGGCGGCGACGAGAATCGGCGCTGGTGCGACGTGATCCACGGCGGCGATTCCCACAACGACCGCCGTCGGAGCCGCTAACGCAGCAGAGTCAGATCAGCGGCCAGGGGTAGCGCAGGCCGCTCTTGTCCACCGGAAACTGTCCCGTGCGGAGCAGTCCGCGCGCGCGGCGCTTGAGCGCGCGCTGCTCGTCGGGGTCGAGCAGCTCGGCGAGGGCGGGCGGCAGCTCGTCGCTCACCACGCGGCGCAGATCCTCCTGCAGCGCGGGCGCGATCGGCTCCTCGCCGAAGTCCCAGATCACGGTGCGCAGCTTGGGCTCGGCGTGGAAGGTGAGCCCGTTGTCGATGGCGTAGATCCGGTCGTCGGGCACGAGCAGGCAGTGCCCGCTCTTGCGGTCGGCATTGTTGGCGACCAGGTCGAAGAGGCAGATGCGCTGCAGCGTCTCGCGGTGCTCGTCCACTTCCAGCAGGGTGAAGTAGTGCTGACGGAAGTCGGCGGGGACGAAGAGCTGGAGCGACCCTTCGCCCATGGGCCCGTCGCCCCGCGGCGCGGTCGGCGGCACGAGGCCCCAGCCGAGCGCCTCCGAGAGCAGGTACGCCGCGATCTCGCGCCGGAAGAGGCCGGGCGGGAAATCCCAGAGCGGGCGCTCGCCCTGCTCGGGCTTGTAGACGGCCAGGGCGGTGGCGCCGTCGAGGGCCAGCTCCACCAGGAAGGTGGCGTTGCTGCTGCGCGGCATCCGCCCCTTCACGGTCATCTCGCCGCGGGCCAGCAGGTCGAGGGCGATGGCCGGATCCGCTCGCCCCGACATCCTAGTCGCTCACCCTAGTGCTTGACGTGCCCGTTGGCCCGCGGGCAGACGTGGCCCTCGGGATCCATGGGACGGCTGCACACCGGGCAGGTCGGGCGGCCCCCCTTCATGAGCTCGTTCGCCCGCTCGACGAAGGCGGCGGCCTGGGCGCGGGTGATGCGGAAGCGGGCCATCGCCGGATCGGGCTCGGGCCCGGGCGCAGCGCCGCCCTCCTCCTCCGCCTCGTCCGGCTCGATCAGCTCGCTCGCCTCGACGACCACCCGATCCTGGCTCTCGTCGTAGCCGACCGCGAGCGAGCCCACGTCCCACGCGACGTCGAGCGGCTCGATCAGCTCGGTCGACCCGCGCGCGGCCCCCGGCGCGGCCTTCACCCGGGCGAGCAGCCCGCTCACGTACTCGGCGAGCGCGCGCACGTGCTCCTTCTCGACCTTCAAGGTGATGAGGCGGCCGCCGTCGCGCGACTGCAGGTAGAAGACGCGCTGGCCCGGCGGCCCGACCGCACCCGCGGTGAAGTGGTCGGGCGAGTCCACCTCGAACGACGGGTTGTCGCTCATGCCTTGCCCCCGCCGATCCAGGCGAGGTCGCCCGCGAGCGAGTTCACGGTGAGGACGGCGGGACCGCCGCGCCGGTAGGCCACCGCGGTTATGGACGTGGGCGCGATCATGATGCGCTGGAAGAGGTCGAGGGGGGTGCCGAGCGCCTGGGCCACCGCCGCCTTGATCGGATCGGCGTGCGACACCGCCACCACGACCTGCCCCGGGAACCGCGCCACCAGGCGGCCGAGCGCCCCGGTGATGCGCGCCTGCATCTCGGGGAAGGACTCGCCGTCCGGGAAGCGGAAGCCGCTCGGGTTGCGCTGCACCGTCTCCCATTCGGGCCGGCGGGCCGCCTGCTTGAGGCTGAGCCCGGTCCACGAGCCGATGTCGAGATCGGCCAGGTCCCGCTCGATGCGCAGCGCGAGGCCGCGGCTCCGCGCGATGGGCGCGGCGGTCTCGCGCGCGCGCTCGAGGTGCGAGGAGTAGACCGCGGCGACCTTGGGCAGCGCCTTGATGCGCGCGGCCGCCACGTCGGCCTGGCGCCGGCCCTCGTCGGTCAGGTGCAGGCCGGGAGCCTGGCCGGGCAGCTTGATCCCGGTGGTGGGCGTCAGCCCGTGACGCACGAGCAGGACGACCGTCGCGGCGTCCGCCATCGGGCGGGCGGCTAGGAGACGGCCCGCCGCTTCGCGCGGACGAAGTCCACGAGAACGTACTCGCCGAGGCGATCGGACGTCGCGAAGAAGGCGCGGCCTCGATTGATGCGGGTCATCTGCTCGACGAAGGCGGCCAGGGCGTGGCTCTGCTCGAGCATGAACGTGTTGATCGTGATGCCCTCGCGCGTGCAGCGCTGGACTTCCTTGAGCGTCTCCTGGAGCGTCCGCCGCGTCGGCGGGTAGGCGAACTCGGGCTCGGTGCCCTCCATGTGCGCGGTGGGCTCGCCGTCGGTGATCATGATCACCTGCTTGTTGCCGCCCTTGTGCCGGGCCAGGAGCTGGCGCGCGAGGAGGAAGCCCGCGTGCATGTTGGTGCCCACGCTCCACTCGCCGGGGGCCAGGTGCGGGAGCTGGGCCGCGGTGAACTCGCGCGCGTAGAGCGAGAAGCCCACGATGTAGAGGCTGTCGCGCGGGAACTGGCCGCGGATGAGCGCGTTGAGCGCGAGCGCGACCTTCTTGGCGGGCAGGAAGCACCCGTTGAAGATCATCGAGCGGCTCATGTCGAGCATGAGCACGGTGGCCGCGTGCGTCTGGGTCTCGGTGCGCACCACCTCGAAGTCGTCGGGGGCGAGGCGCACCGGGATGCCCGCCCCGTTGCGCTCCACCGCATTCATCAGGGTCTCGCGCAGCTCGAGCAGGAAGGGGTCGCCGAACTCGTAGGGCTTCGACTGGTCGGTGCGGTCGCCCCCCGCGCCCCGCCGCTCGATGGCGTGACCGCCGAAGCGGTCGCGTTTGAGGTGGCCGAAGATGTCGCGCAGGGCCTTGTCGCCGATCTTGCGGATGGCCCGCGCGGTCAGCTCGAGCCGGTCGCCTTTTCGCTCGAGGTAGCCGGCCTCTTCCAGCTTCTTCGTCATCTCGCGCAGGCGCTCGAGGTCGCGCTTGGCCTCCTCGCCCAGGAGCTGCTCGACCTGCTGCGGGTCGAGCTTCTCGAGGTCGTTGGGGTCGCGCACCTTCTGGATCTGGCGCTCGAGCTCGTCGAGCTGCCGGAGCTCGTCCATCAGCTCCATCGCCTGCTTCATGGTGAGATCGTCGTTGCCTCGGAAGTTGTAGCGCTGGCCGTCCGGCGGGGGCATGAGCTGGGAGAGATTCATGCCGAGCTGGCGCAGCTCGGCCTCGAGCCGCTCGTCCTGCATGAAGAGCGACTGCATCATGTCCTGGAGCTGACTGCGCTGGCCGGGGGACATGCTCGAGAGCAGCGACTGCATCTGGCCGGCCTGCTGGGCGATCTGCTCCATGAGCTGGTCGAGGTTCTGGGCGCCCGGGAAGTGATCGCCCCACTTCTGCTTGAAGGCCTCGAAGTCGGGCTCGCGCCCCTCCGCCCGGTCCTGGAGCATGCGGTTGAGATCCCGCAGCATCTGACGCATCCGCTCCAGGTCCTGGGAAGTCATGTTGCCGAGCGCCTTCTGCATGTTGGAGAGGAACGGCTGCAGCATCTGCTGCTGCAGGCCCTTCATCAGCTCCCAGAACATGCGGTGGGCGTCGGGATCCATGAACTCGTAGTTCTGCAGGTCCTGGATGCGCCCGGCCGGGGACGCCGGCATCTCGTCGAGGCGCTTCCGGTGCTCGGCGGCGGCCTGCTCCATGCCTTGCCGGAACGAGTCGGGCGCCTCGCCCTTCCGGGCCCGCTCCTTCGCGTCGGCCACCCGGCGCTCGATGCCCTCGCGCTCGGTCTTCAGGATGTTGTCGAGCTTCTGCTTGATGTCGTCGAGCACCGAGGAGAGATCGTAGCGGTCGAGCTGCTGCTGGCGCTGCCGCCGCAGCCGGTTGAGCAGGTCTTGCAGTCCGGGCAGGTTGGCCCCGTCCGGGTTCTTGGCCCCGCGCTGGAAGAGGCGCCGGAGCGCGCTCCAGGGATCGCCGTCCGACAGGAGATCGTCGGACATCGCGTCCAGGAGCTGATCGGCGTCGAGATCGTCGAGACGCTGGGAGCCGTCCCAGCGCGAGTACCAGCTCGGGGGCGACACTAGCGCCTCACGCCACCCGGTAGCGCGCCTGGCCGGCCTGCACGTCCTTGTTGAGCTTCTTGCTGAGGTGCAGGCCCTCGAGCACGAACTCGACCGCGGCGGCCACGCTCGCCGGGTCCTGGGCCCCGAGCTTGCGGACCGCCGCCTGCAGCGGGCGCACCTGGCCGAGGTGCCGGAGGTAGAGGTCGGCGGGCATCGAGTCGGAGACCTCGATCTTGAGCCCGTCCTAGAAGGCGCCCACCACCTCGTCCAGCTCGCCGGAGGAGAAGTTGCGGTTGAACACGTTGAGCAGGGCCCGCTGCATGATCTTGCCGAGGACCTTGTCCTCGGTCGAGTCGCCCAGGCTCTCCATCTCGATCTTGCCGCCGGTGGAGGCGGCGATCGCCGTGAGGTCGCTCACCCGCGGGGCGGCCACCGCCTCGCCGAGGCGGATCGCGCGCTTGAGCGCGCTCGACAGGAGGTTCTCGTAGTTGCAGATGGTCACGCGCACCGACACCCCCGAGCGCTGGCTGATCTCGGGCGAGCGCCGGGCCAGGTGGGTGACCTCGGCCACGAGCTGCTTCATGAACTCCGGGCTCTTGGTCTCGAGCCCCGCGTCGGCGTAGCTGGTGCGCTCCGCCTCCATGATCGCGATCTCGTCCTCGACCCGCCGGGGGTAGTGGGTGCGGATCTGCGAGCCGAAGCGGTCCTTGAGCGGGGTGATGATCCGCCCGCGGTTGGTGTAGTCCTCCGGGTTCGCGCTCGCCACCACGTAGAGGTCGATCGGCAGCCGCACCTTGTAGCCGCGGATCTGCACGTCGCGCTCTTCCATGATGTTCAGCAGCCCCACCTGGATGCGCTCGGCCAGATCCGGCAGCTCGTTGAGCGCGAATATGCCGCGGTTGGTGCGGGGCAGGAGGCCGTAGTGGATGGTGAGCTCGTCGGAGAGGTAGCGGCCCTCCGCGACCTTGATCGGATCCACCTCGCCGATGAGGTCGGCGATCGTGATGTCGGGGGTCGCGAGCTTCTCCCCGTAGCGCCGGTCACGCGGGATCCACGCGATCGCCGCCTTGTCTCCCTGTTCGTCGACGCGCTGGCGGCACGCCGAGCAGATCGGGGCGAACGGCTCGTCGCTGATCTCGCAGCCGGCCAGCGCGGGCATCTCCTCGTCGAGAAGGCCGACGAGCAGTCGCGCCATGCGGGTCTTGGCCTGGCCGCGCTCGCCCAGGAAGACGATGTCCTGGCCGCTCAGCACCGCGTTCTCGATCTGGGGCACGACGGTCTGCTCGTACCCCACGATGCCGGTGAAGAGGCCTTCGCCGCGGCGCAGGCGAGCGATGAGGTTGTCGCGCAGCTCCTGCTTGACGGAGCGGGACACGTACCCGCTGTCGCGCAGCTCTCGAATCGTGGTCGGCTTCGCCATGAGGGCTCCCTTTGCTGTGGTGGGCTCACTATGCGGCGGGCGCTGGCCGCTGTCAATCCGAGCACAACTTGACACGCGGCGGGAGCCCGGTCAGGATCAGCCCATGCCGATGGGACCGAGCGGGTCGCGGTGGTGCCGGCTCCTCCTGATCGTCCTGCTCGTGTTGCCCATTCCGGCGGCGCTCGGCATGTACGACGCCGACGGCTGGATGGCCGCCTCCGACCCCGCCGAGAGTGACGAGAGCTGGCTCCGTGTCGCCGCGGCCGCGCTCTCCGACTCCGCGTGGACCCAGCCCGCGCCCCCGCCGGCCGGGCGCGCGTGCTGGCCCGATCCGCTCGACGTGGTCGTCGCCGGCTGGACCTGTCTCACCCCGACCGACCGCGCGCCTCCTCGCGCCTGATCGTTTCGCGCGCCCGGTTCCCGTCGCTCGGTTCATTCCCCATCACGCGAGGAGACGCACGCCATGAAGACCATTCTGCTGACGATCACCGTCCTTGGATTTGCCGTTTCACCCGCCCTGGCCAGCGAGTGCCCCCTGCTGCACAAGCAGGTGATGGCCGCCGCCGAGTACCGGCTGGACGACGCCGCGTACAAGGCGAAGATGATGGCCGCCGAGGGTGACGCCCTCCACAAGGCGGGCAAGCACGCCGAGTCCGAGGCCAAGTACGACGAGGCCGCGAAGGCGATGGGCATCACGCTCACCCACAAGCCGAAGTAAGCCGTCCCACGAAGCGCCGCGCCCCGGGGAGCCGATCGGGCTCCCGGGGCGCGGTTCTTTCGAGCGCCTCAGGTCCGGCGCGGCGGGAGCAGGTAGCCGATCATCAGCACGTTCAGGTGGAGCAGCAGCAGCTTGTTCCACGCCACCGCCGCCTCCAGCGCCGCCGCCGGATCGCCCATCTCGTCACGGAAGATGCGGGCGAGCGCGGTCTGGGTGAGGCTCATCGCGGCCACCATGAACTGCGGGGGGATCTTGCCGCCCGGCCCGTGGGCGCGATGGCTGTGGGCGAGCCCGACCGAGAGCAGGTAGTAGGCGAAGTCGTGGGTCAGGGCGGCCTGGGCGGTCTCGCGCAGCCAGCGGGCCAGGCTGTGCTTGCGCCGGTCGATGCGGGCTCGGTCCGGGACGCCGTCGGGGCCCAGGAAGAAGCGCGCGGTCGCGGGAAAGCGCAGGAAGTGCTCGTAGAGCGCGGTGGTGAGCGCGTCCTCGTGCTTCAGGACCGCGGGCGCGCTCGCGCGGATCGCGGTTGCGTCCGCCTCGTCGAGGCCGACGAACTCGGCCAGCTCCCGGACGTACCGCTCGAGGTCGGCTCCCGGGGGTACGCGCTCCTCGTCGTCGCCGCTCATGGCTCCTCCATCCGTGTGCGATAATATCGTGCATGCGAGCCACCGTCGCGACCATCCTGGGAGTGGGCCTGCTCGCGGGCGCGCTGTCGGCGTGCTCGTCCAGCTCGTCCGGCCTCCCGTACAAGCCGGCGGTGCAGCCGGCGGGCGCCACCGTCTCCGCCGCCTACACGATCGTGAGCGACCGGCTTCGCGTCGAGATCGACGGCAGCGGCCGCCGCGTCGAGCGGGCGCAGATCGTGAAGCCCGACGGCAGCGTGCTGGAGGCGCAGACCATCGAGTACACGCCGGCCGCGGGGCGCGGGGGCAGCCCGGTGAGTATCGGGCTCGGGGTCGGCAGCTTCGGCAGCATGGGCGGCGGGGTGAGCACCGGCGTCGGCGTCTCGACCGGCGGGGTGGTGGGCGGCGGCGGGAGCCCCAGCGAGGTCGGGAGCAACATCGCGTCCTTCCCGCTGGCCCAGGCCGGGCCCAGCCCCTGGCGCGTGCGCGTCAAGCTCCAGGGCACCGATCCCGCCGACATCCTGGTCGGCGAGCCGGGTCCCGCTCCGCGCTGAGCGCCGGAGCGCCGGTCAGCGCCGGCGCCGGCCCCGCGGTGGAGCCGCCGCCGGTGCGGTGAGTGCACCCGCGCCGGGGGGCCGTCGCTCCTCCATCTCCTCGAGGGTGCGCGGCCAGTCCTGGTGGAGCAGCCGCGAGAGCGCGCGATCGGCGAGGAGTCTCCCGGCGGTCTGGCAGCGCGCGCAGTAGTTGGTCTCGTTCTCCGCGTGCACGATGCGCTGCACCGGCGCCCCGCAGTCGGGGCAGGGGCGGCCGTAACGGCCGTGCACCGCCATGTCGGGACGGAACGCGGTCACCCCCTCCGGGAACCCGCCGCCCGCGTCGTGCCGCAGCCGCTCGGTCCAGTCGGCCAGCGTGGCCTTCGCGGCCTCGAGGAGCCGCGCGCTCTCCTCTTCCGAGAGCTGGCGCGTCATCCGCACCGGCGAGAGCCGGGCCCGATGCAGGATCTCGTCGGAGTACGCGTTACCGATGCCGCTCAGGATGCGCGGATCGGTCAGCGTGCGCTTGAGGGTGTGGGACTCGCGGGTGATCGCGGCGTGGAAGGCGGCGGGGTCGGCGTCCCCGAGCTCGAGGCCGCCCGGATCGTGAGCGGCCAGCGCGGCCTCGCCGCGGACCAGGTGGATGGCGGCCCGACGCTTCGATCCCGCCTCGGTGAGGGTGACCGTGCCGGTCGAGAAGTCGAGCGCGGCGAGCCCGATCTTGCCGGGCAGCTTCGCGCCGGCTTCCTTCCAGTGCAGCCGCCCCGCGATCATCAGGTGGATGAGCACGAAGAGCTCGCCGTCCAGCGCGATCACGATGCGCTTGCCCAGGCGGCGGAGGCCGGTCACCGTGCGGCCCGCGATCTCGGCGGGGCCCGGATCCACCGAGCGGAGCACGAAGGGGTTGGCGAGCCGGATGCGCTCGAGCCGCGCGCCGCCGACGCGCGCGGCCAGCGCTTCGAGGTAGACCGTGACGTCCGGCAGCTCGGGCATGGCGGGGTCCCGCCAGTGTAGGGACGGAGCGCGCGGCCGCGCAAGCGGGGGCCCCTGTGGTAGGGTGCGGGGCATGCCCGCCACCCCCCCGGCCGGCCGGCCTCCGGTCGCCCAGAAGATTCCCCGGACCGACGTGATCCACGGCGACGTGCGCCAGGACGACTATCACTGGATGCGGGAGAAGGACAACCCCGACGTGATCGCCTACCTGAACGCGGAAAACGCCTATACCGACGCGGTGATGAAGCCGACCGTGCCGTTCCAGGAGTCGCTCTACGCGGAGATGCTGGCCCGCATCAAGGAGGACGACCAGTCGGTGCCCTACCGCCTGCGCGGCCACTACTACTACTCGCGCACCGAGAAGGGCAAGCAGTACCCCATCTACTGTCGCAAGACGGGCAACCTCGACGCGCCCGAGCAGGTGATGCTCGACCTCAACCAGCTCGCGGCGGGCCACCCCTTCCTGGCCCTGGGCGCGGCCTCGGTCAGCGACGACGGCCGGCTCCTCGCCTACACCACCGACGTGACCGGCTTCCGCGAGTACACGCTCCACGTCAAGGATCTCGAGACGGGGGCGCTGTTGCCCGACCGCGTGGAGAAGGTGAGCGCGGTGGCGTGGGCCGCCGACAACGGAACGCTCTTCTACGTCACCGAGGACGAGGCCAAGCGTCCCTACCGGCTGCACCGGCACCGCCTCGGGGTCGCGGTGGCCGACCTGCTGCTCGAGGAGCCCGACGCCCTCTTCCGTTTCCACGTGGGCCGCTCGCGCAGCCTGGCCTACCTGTTCCTGGTCTCGGGCAGCTTCACGAGCACCGAGGTGCGCTATCTCGCCGCCGGCGACCCGGGCGGGGCCTGGCGGATGGTGCTCCCGCGCGAGACGGATCACGAGTACCAGGTGGATCACGGCGCCGGCCCGGACGGCGAGCTCTTCTACATCCGCACCAACCGCGACGGCCTGCGGAACTTCCGCCTCGTCGTGGCCCCGGTGGACGATCCGCAGCCCGCGCGCTGGCGCGAGCTGATCGCCCACCGCGCGGACGTGATGCTCGAGGACGTGGACGTCTTCGCCGGGCACTACGTCGTCCACGAGCGCGAGGACGGGCTCATCCGGCTGCGCGTCACCGATGCCCGCACCGGCGCGTACCATCACGTGGAGTTCCCGGAGCCGACCTACGACCTGAGCGCGGACGCCAACGCGGAGTTCGACGCGGGGGCCTACCGGCTCCGCTACCAGTCGCTGATCACGCCCGCGTCGGTGTTCGACTACGACATCGCGGAGCGCCGCCTGCGCCCGCTCAAGCAGGCGGAGGTGCTGGGCGGCTACGACCGGACGCGCTACATCTCCGAGCGCATCCACGCGACGGCCTCCGACGGCACCCGCGTCGCCATCTCGCTCGTGCGCCGCGCCGACTCGCGCCGGGACGGCTCGAGCGCGATGCTGCTCGCCGGCTACGGAGCGTACGGCTATCCGTATCCGGCCGGCTTCTCGTCGAACCGGCTGAGCCTGCTCGACCGCGGGGTCAGCGTGGCGATCGCCCACATCCGGGGCGGGGGCGAGCTGGGCAAGCGCTGGCACGACGAGGGCCGCATGATGAACAAGCGCAACACCTTCACCGACTTCATCGCGGCCGCCGACTTCCTGGCCCGGAGCGGCTACACCGCGCCCGACCGGCTCGTCATCGAGGGGGGCAGCGCGGGCGGCCTGCTCATGGGGGCGGTGCTCAACCTGCGCCCGGACTGCTGCGCGGCCGCGGTGATGCGGGTGCCCTTCGTGGACGTGATCAACACGATGCTCGACGAGTCGCTGCCGCTGACGGTGGGCGAGTTCGAGGAGTGGGGCAACCCGAAGATCCGCGAGCAGTACGAGTACATGAAGAGCTACTGCCCCTACACCAACCTGGATGCGCGGCCCTACCCGGTGCTGCTCATCAAGACCTCGCTCAACGACAGCCAGGTGATGTACTGGGAGCCCGCGAAGTACGTGGCGCGCCTGCGGGCGATCGGCACCGCGGCGGTGCCGCCCGTGTTCAAGATCAACATGGAGGCCGGCCACGGCGGCGCCTCCGGCCGCTACGACTACCTCCGCGAGATCGCCTTCGACTACGCGTTCATCCTCACCCGCCTCTCCGGGGTGCTCACCCCCTCTCCCCCACCGGGGGAGAGGGCAGGTTGAGGGGGGCCATCGCGAAGACGGACGCCGCTCCCGCGCTCCTGGCCCATCTCCGCCGCGAGCTTCATGCCCCCGCGCTCGCCTACGCGGAGCCGCCCGCCGCGATCAGCGGCGGCTACGACACGCGCATCTTCGGCTTCCGCCTCACCGGCGGTCCCGCGGAGTGGTCGGGCCCGCTCATCCTGCGCGTGCTGAACCCGGCCCACGATCCGGCGCGCGCGCTCCGGGAGCGC
>DATFGS010000454.1:0-31268 GCA_035249225.1 Candidatus Methylomirabilota bacterium
GCACCAGCACGCCGTCGCGATGCCGGAAACCCTCAAGTGGGTCGAGCCCCCGGTCCTGCCGGGCGCGCGGCTCGCGGTGGTGCAGGGCGACCCCAGCAAGGAAGGACTCTTCGTGTACCGGCTCAAGATGCCCGCGAACTATCGGATCCCGCCCCACGTCCACAAGGCCAGCGAGAACGTCACCGTGCTCTCCGGGGTGTTCTTCATCGGCGTCGGGGAGAAGTTCGACGCCAAGGCCGGGCAGGAGCTGCCGGTCGGCGGGTTCGCGGCCATCCCGCCGGACCACGCGCACTTCGCCTGGGCGGGGCCCCAGGAGACGGTGGTGCAGGTGCACGGGGTGGGACCGAGCGATCTCCGCTTCGTGAACGCGGCCGACGATCCCCGGACCAAGAAGTAAGGAGCACGGAGAAGGAGGACCGTCATGCCCAAGTTCGTGGTCGAGCGCGAGATCCCGGGGATCGGCACGTGGAGCGCGGAGCGCATGCAGAAGACGGCCGAGAAGTCCCGGGCGGTGCTGCGAGAGATGGGCCCGGACATCCAATGGCTCACCAGCTACGTGACCGATGACCGGCTGTACTGCGTCTACATCGCGTCGGACCGGACCCTGATCGAGAAGCACGCGGCCCGGGGCGGGTTCCCGTGCAATCGAGTCTCGGTGGTGCAGGGCGTGATCGACCCCACCACCGCCGAGGCCCGGCCGTGACCGCGCCCGGCCGCGCGTTCCTGCGCGAAACGGGGCGCGGCCCCGCGGTGGTGTGCATCCACGCGAGCGCGAGCTCCTCCGCGCAGTGGCGGCCGCTGATGGACCGTCTCGCCGGACGCCATCGCACGCTTGCGGGCGATCTGTACGGGTCTGGTCAGAGCCCGTCCTGGCCGGGCGACCGGCCGCTTTCCCTCGCCGACGAGCGGAGGCTGCTGGCGCCCGCGTTCGAGGCGGCGGGCGGGCGCTTTCACCTGGTCGGCCACTCCTACGGCGGCGCGGTGGCCCTCGAGACGGCGCGGGCCGATCCGGGGCGGGTCGCGTCCCTCGTCCTGTTCGAGCCCGTGCTGTTTGCGCTGCTGGCCGAGGAGGATCCGGATCAGCCCGCAGCCCGGGAGATCGCGGCGGTGCGCGACGACACCGTCGCCGCGCTCGAGCGGGGCGATCCGCAGGCCTCCGGGGCCCGGTTCGTCGACTACTGGATGGGCGCGGGCGCCTGGGCGGCCATGCCGGCGCCGCGGCGCGACGCGCTGGCCCGCGCGATGCGCGCGGTGAAGGCCGAGTGGGACGCGGTATTCGGCGACCCGACGCCGCTCTCCGCGTTCGCGGAACTCGAGGTGCCGGTCCTCTATCTCACCGGCTCCGAGTCGCCGGCCTCGTCGAGGGGGGTGGCCCGGCTGCTGGCCAAGACCTTGCCCCGGGTCACCGCGATCGAGATCGAGGGGGTCGGCCACATGGGGCCGATCACGCATCCGGATCGGATCAACGCCTTGATCGAGCGCTATCTGACCGACGGCGCCATCACACCAACCGAATAGACCAGGAGGAATGGACATGGCAAGCGCGACTCTCCCGAGCATGCTCTCGGACGCGATGTTGAAGCGGTTCGCCGACCGGGCCCCGGGCTACGACCGGGACAACCGGTTCTTCGAGGAGGACTTCGCCGAGCTCAAGCAGGCCGGCTACCTGGCCGCGGCGGTGCCGCGCGAGCTGGGCGGGGGCGGGCTCACCTTCGCGCAGATGATGCACGAGCAGCGGAGGCTCGCTACCCACGCCCACGCCACCGCCCTCGGGATCAACATGCACCTATACTGGACGGGCGTCGCCGCCGACCTCTGGCGCTCGGGGGACAAGTCCCTCGAGTGGCTGCTGACCGGCGCGGTCGCGGGCGAGGTCTACGCCGCGGGCCACGCCGAGAAGGGCAACGACATCCCGGTGCTCCTGTCGACGAGCAAGGCCGAGCGGGTCAAGGGCGGGTACCGCTTCACCGGCCACAAGTTCTTCGGCAGCCTGACGCCGGTGTGGACCTTCCTCGGTCTGCACGGCATGGACACGAGCGATCCGGCGGCTCCCAAGATCGTTCACGCCTTCATGCCCCGGGCTACCGAGGGCTACAGCATCAAGGACACGTGGGATGTCCTCGGGATGCGCGCGACCGCGAGCCACGACACCATCCTGGAGGGCGCGGTCGTGCCCGACCGGTACATCGCTCGGGTGGTGCCGGCGGGGTTCGCGGGCGCCGATCTGTTCGTGCTGGCCGTCTTCCAGTGGGCGCTCACCGGTTTCGCCAACGTCTACTATGGACTGGCGCAACAGCTGCTCGCCCGCACCGTGGAGTCCGTGAAGAAGAAGACCTCGCTGGCGATCTCCCGCGGCTCCATGGCGTATCACCCCGAGATCCAGCGGAGCGTGGCCGAGATGGTGATGGAGGTCGAGGCGATCGGCCCGTACCTCGACCGGCTGGCCCAGGACTGGACGGATGGCGTCGACCACGGCATGGCCTGGCCGCTCAAGATCATCGCGGCCAAGCACCGCTCGGTGGAAAGCGCCTGGAAGGTGGCGGACCTCGCGCTCGAGCTGGCCGGCGGGTTCGGCATCTTCGCCGCCTCCGGAATGGAGCGCCTGCTTCGAGACGCGCGCCTGGGCCGCATCCACCCGGCCAACCCGGCCCTCGCCCACGAGGTCGTCGGCAAGCTGACGCTGGGGATCAACCCGGACGAGCAGCCGCGCTGGGGGTAGGAGTAGTCGGGGTCAGGCCTTGCATTCCGACATCTGTCGGGATGCAAGACCTGACCCCGGCCGGGCTACTTGATCAGTCCGTAGAAGCGGCCGGCGTTCTCGCAGGTCATCTTGTGCATGACGTCGGCGGGCAGGTGGCCGAACTGCTCGGCGATGTACTTGGAGGAGTCGGGCCACACGCCGTCGCCGTGCGGGTAGTCGGAGCCCCACATGAGCGTCTCCACGCCCATGTCGTCGATCAGCTTGGTGCCGATGCGGTCGAACTGGAAGGTGGCCTTGCACTGCCGCCGCCAGTAGTCGCTCGGCTTCATCTTGAGCCCGAGGTCGGTGAAGCGGTCCTCCCACTCGAAGTCCATGCGATCGAGCGCGTAGGGGACCCAGCCGATGCCGCTCTCGCCGAAGGCGATGCGGACGTTGGGATAGCGCTCGAGCACCGCGGCCCCGATGATCGCGGCCAGGATGTTGACGAGGTTCATCTGGAATGCGGAGACCACCGTGAAGAAGGCGGCGCGCCGCGTGAGCCCCGTCTGCTTCTCCAGCACCGTGGGCGGCAGGGCCGGGAAGGTGTGGAAGTGCAGCGGCAGGTTGACGTCGTTGACCGCCTTCCAGAGCGGCTCCCAGGAGGGATGCCACATCGGCTCCATGTCCCACGAGCAGGACAGCTCCATGCCGCGCAGCCCGAGCTTGGCGACCCGGTAGACTTCCTGCACCGCCGCGTCGATGTCGCCGTAGGGCAGGCAGGCCAGGCCGATGAAGCGGTCCGGGTCGTGGCCGCAGAAGTCCACGAGCCAGTCGTTGTAGATGTGGAACATCTCGGTGGCGGCCTCGTGGTCGTTCAGCCGCGTGGCCGCGCCCAGGATGCCGTAGATGACCTCCGCCTGCACGCCGTCGCGATCCATGTCCTTCGCGCGCAGCGCCGGCGTGGTCGGCCGGGCGATCCCCTTCTTTCCGTCGTCGTACAGACCGGTCGCCGCCATCACGTCGACGCGGTGGTGCTTGCCCGCCTCGTACTTGGACCCGGCCGGACCGACGCCCCCCCAGAGGCCGAAGTTGGTGCCGTTGCGGGCGGTCCAGAACGGCCCGTCGGGCCCGTCCTTGACGAAGGGCATGCGGTCCTTGAGCACCGCCGACGCATTCGCGGTGAAGAGATCGCGCGGGATCCAGGGCAGGTCGATGTGGCAGTCGGCGGAGATCCGTTGGTAGCGCATGACGCCCCCTTTGGCCGGTACCGGGTCACGACTCGTGTGTGGACAGAGCCTAGCCAGCGGCGGGCCCCACGTCAACATCTGCCGGACCCGCGCCCGCCGCCTTGACTCCGGGCCTGCGGACGCGGCACCATGCCCGGGCCGCCATGCTCCAGGGTATCCGCGTCCTCGACCTCTCCCGCGTCATCGCCGGCCCGTACTGCGCGGCCCTGCTGGGGGACCTGGGCGCCGACGTCATCAAGCTCGAGCGGCCTGGCCGCGGCGACGACCTGCGCGCCCTCCGCGGCAGCGGGCGGATGAGCGCCTCCTTCGCGGCGGTCAACCGCAACAAGCGCGGGATCGCGGTGGATCTGCAGAAGCCCGAGGGCGCCCGGCTCGCCTTCGACCTGGCGCGGCGCGCGGACGTGGTCATCGAGAACTTCCTGACCGGCGTCGCCGAGAAGCTCGGCCTGGGCTACGCGGCGGTGCGCGCGGTGAACCCATCCGTGGTCTACGCCTCGGTGACCGGGTTCGGCCAGACCGGCCCGCTGGCCCGCAAGCCCGGCTACAACACGATCGCCCAGGGCATGAGCGGGCTCATGGCGCTCACCGGCATGCCGGGCGATCCGCCCACCCGCGTGGGCGGCTCGGTGTCCGACGTGGCCGCGTCCTACGTGACCTTCGGCATGGTCAACGCGGCGCTGGTGCATCGCTTCCGGACCGGGGAGGGCCAGCACGTGGACGTGAGCCTCGTCGGCGCGAGCCTCGGGCTCCTGCCCGACCCGACCGCGATCTACTTCGACACGGGGGAGCGGCCCCGGCGCGCGGGCAATCGCAACCTGAACCTCTCGCCCGCGGAGGCGTTCCAGGCCAAGGACGGCTTCGTCAACGTGGTGCTACTGAACCCCGAGCAGTGGGGCCGCTTCTGCCAGGCGCTCGGCGACCCGGCCATGGAGACCGATCCGCGCTTCGCCGACAATCCGGCGCGGCTCGCCAACCACGCCGCGTTCAAGGCGCGGGTGGAGGCCATCCTCGGCACCGGCTCCACGAGCGAGTGGGTCGCGCGCCTCGAGGCGGGCGGCATCGCGGCGGGTCCCATCTACGAGTTCCACGAGGTCTTCGAGGATCCGCAGGCACGCCACCTGGGCGTCGTGGCCGAGGTGGATCAGCCGGGCGCGGGGAAGGTGAAGATGCTCACGTTCCCGGGCCGCGCCTCCGGCACCCCGCCGCGCATCGATCGGCCCGCGCCGCTGCTGGGCCAGCACACCGCCGAGGTGCTGGGCGAGCTCGGGCTCTCGCGCGAGGAGATCGATCGTCTCGCCGCGGCCGGCGTCATCGTGCTCGGCGAGCAGCCCTAGCCACTCTCCGTTGGACGCGGCACCCCCGCCGCGCGTGTACACGCATTCGAAGGAATATACGCGGCGCCTCCCTCCGTCAGATCGGGCGAGGAGGATACCGTCATGCGACTGCTCTGGATTCCCCTGGCCGCGGTGCTGCTGGCCGGATGCGCCATCGTGCCGCTCGCCCCGTACGCCTATGAGCCGCCGCCTCCGCGGCCGCGCTACACCTACCGCTACCCCGTCTACCCGGCCTACCCGTACTGGTCCGCGCCGCGCTACTACGACCGCGGCCGCTGGTAGTATCCTCGGCGGGTGCGCCGCCCACGGTCCGGCTCCCGCTGGCTGATCCCGGTGATCGGAAGCCTGGCGGTGCTGGCGGCGCCCTCGCCCGACGGCCTGAGCGCGGAGGGCCAGCGCGTCCTCGCGGTGATCGTGCTGGCCATCGGGCTCTGGGGCTTCGAGATCCTCCCTCCCGGGGTCACCGGGATCGTCGCGATCGTCGCCCTGGTCTTCACCCACGCGGTGCCGGGCATGCGCGAAGGGCTCGCCGGCTTCGCGGATCCCATCGCGTACTTCCTGATCGGCATCCTGACCCTGGGCATGGCGGTGTCGCGCAGCGGTCTCGCCGAGCGGGTGGCCCACCTGCTGCTCGCGCGCGGGCGGGGCCGGGCCGGCGCGCTCTACGCGCACCTGCTGCTCGCGCTGCCGGTGCTCACCCTGATGCTCCCGTCGGCCACCACGCGCACCGGCATCCTCGTCCACGTCTACGACCAGGCCTTCGCGCTCGGCCGCGTGCCGGCCGGGGCGCCGCTCGCCCGCGCGATCATGCTCGTCTTGAACTCGGTGAACCGGCTGGCGTCGACGATCCTGTTGACCGGCGGCATCACGCCGATCGTGGCCGCCGGCCTCATCGGCGCGACCTCGTGGACACGGTGGTTCGTCCTGATGAGCGTGCCGTACCTGGCCCTGATCAGCCTCGCCGCCGCCGCCATCTACCTGCGCTACCGTCACGGCTTCGACGCGAGGGTGGCGGTACCGCCGCGGCCCGCGCCGCGCCCGCTCTCCGGCGTGGAGTGGCGGACCGCGCTCATCACCGCGGGCGCGGGCGTCCTCTGGCTGACCGACTCCATCCACCACTGGCATCCGACGCTGCCCGCCCTGCTGGCCTGGGTGTGCTTCCTGATGCCGGGGGTGGGCGTGCTCACCTGGCGGCAGTTCGAGCAGGAGGTGGGCTGGGCCAACTTCTTCGTGCTCGCCTCGTCGCTGTCGCTGGCGCAGGCGCTCTCGCGCTCGGGCGCGAGCGCGTGGCTGGCGGGCGGGGTGGTGGGGGCGGCCCGCTCGGTGGCCGCGTCGCCGTGGATGGTGGTGGGCGTGCTCCTCGTCGCCTCCGCGCTGGTCCGGCTGATGATCCCGAACATCACCGGGTTCCTCGCCACCACGATCCCGGTCGCGATGTCGGTGGGCACCACCGCGGGTCTGAACCCCATCCTCTGCGGGCTCATCGTCACGATCGCGGGCGACGCGGTGCTCTACTATCCAGCCCAGGCCGCCTCGTCGCTGGTGGTCTACGAGCGCGGGCACCTCACCGCCGGGGAGATCTTCGGCTTCGGTCTCCTGATGACCGCGCTGGCCGCCCTCGTCGTGCTGGCGGTCGCGCTCCCCTACTGGGCGCTGATCGGAGAGCCGCTGGTCACCGGCCGGTGAGCGGGAGGGCTACTTCGGGCGGTCGAGGACTTCGCGGAGCTTCGCGATCAGCGCCGCCGGCGTGAAGGGCTTGCCGAGCAGGAGCAGGCTCGCGTCGAGCACCCCGTGGCGCACGATGGCGTCGCCGGTGTAGCCCGACATGTACAGCACGCGCATGTCGGGCCGGGTGGCCCGCACGCGGTCGACCATCTCGCGGCCGCTCATGCGCGGCATCACCACGTCGGTGAGGATGAGGTCGATCCGCGCGCCTTCCTTCTCGTAGACCCCGACCGCGTCCAGACCGTCGCTCGCTTCCAGCACCGTGTGGCCCTGCCGCTCCAGCACCTCGCGGGCGAGCGCCCGCACGTCGGCCTCGTCCTCCACCAGCAGGATGGTCTCCTTGCCGGTCGCGGGCAGGGGCGCGCCGGGCTCGTCGGCGCCGCCGGTCTCGGCCGCCGTCTCGACCTGGGGCAGGTAGATCTCGAAGGTCGTGCCGCCGCCCACCACGCTGCGGACGTGGATCGCGCCGCCGTGCTGGCGCACGATCCCGTGCACCATCGAGAGCCCGAGGCCGGTGCCCTTTCCCGGCTCCTTGGTGGTGAAGAACGGTTCGAAGATCCGGGCCTGGGTCGCCGCGTCCATGCCGGTGCCGGAGTCGATCACGCGGAGCACCGCGTACGGGCCGGGCGGGAGCGCGTCCGGACGATCCGGCGGGGCCGTCCCGAGCCGGACCTGGTCGGTCTCGAGGCCGAGCGTGCCGCCGTCCGGCATCGCGTCGCGCGCGTTGACCGCCAGGTTCATCAGCGCCTGCTCGAGCTGCGCGGGGTCGGCGTTGACGCGTCCGGCGCTCGGCCCCGGGGTCACGAGCAGGGCCACGTCCTCGCCGATGAGTCGCCGCAGCATCGTGCTCACGTCCGCCACCATGGTGTTGAGATCGAGCACCTTTCGCTGGAGCACCTGCTTGCGGCTGAAGGCCAGGAGTTGGCGCGTGAGGGCGGCGGCGCGGTCCGCCGTCTTCTGGATCACCTCGATGCTGCGGCGCACCGGGTCGTCGTCCTTGAGCCGCCCGAGGGCCAGGTGGGTGCGGCCGGTGATGATGGTGAGCAGGTTGTTGAAGTCGTGGGCGACCCCGCCCGCGAGGCGGCCGACCGCCTCCATCTTCTGGGCCTGCCGGAGCTCTTCCTCGAGATCCCGGCGCTGGGTGATGTCCATCATCGCGCCGATCATCCGCGTGGGCCGGCCGTCCGCGTCGTGGAGCACGTAGCCCCGGTCGAAGACGTGGGCGTACGAGCCGTCGGCCCGGCGGTAGCGATACTCGGCGCTCCAGCTCTCGGCGCCGCGCTCCACCGCCGCGTTGATGTCCTTCTTCACCCGCTCGCGATCGTCCGGATGGATCGTTTCGTACCACCAGTTGACGTCCGGGCCGACCTGCTCCGGGGGGTAGCCGAAGAGCGTGCTGACTCCCTCGTTCCACCACAGCGCCTGGCTGACGAGGTCCCAGTCCCACACCGCGTCGTTGGTGGCGCGGGCCACGAACTGGAAGCGGTCCTGGCTCTCGCGCAGGGCCCGGACGAGCCGCTCCGCGGTGCCGCGGGCGAGCTGCTCGGCCTCGAGGATCTGGGCGTTGCGGATCGCGATGGCCGCGTGCGCGGCCAGCCGCACCAGGACCGACTCGTCCCGGTCGGTGAAGGCGCGGGCCGAGCGGTTGTCCACGTAGAGCAGGCCCTCCACGTGGTCGTCGATCAGGATCGGGACCACCATCTTGGCGGTGATGCCGAGGGCGGCGACCTGCCCCTCGTAGTCCCGGCTGATCCGCGGATCGCGGAGGTAGTGCTCCGTCCGCGCCGGCCGGCCCGCCTGGAGCGCGAGGCCGCCGAGCCCCTTGCCGGGCTCGACACGGACGCGGGTCAGGTCGGTGTACCAGGAAGCCGTCCAGTAGCGCAGGAGCACCGCGTCGGAGTCGGGGATGCGCAGGCCGATCACCGCGCCGTCGCTGCGGCAGAGCTCCTGCGCGGCCTCGGTGACCCGGCGGAGCACGGTGGCGAGCTCCGGCGCCGCGCCGATGGTCTGCGCCAGGTCGGCCAGCACCTCCGCCTCGCGCCGTCGCCGCTCCTCCTCCGCGAAGAGCCGGGCGTGCTCGAGGGTGATCGCGGCCTGGTCGGCCAGGGCCTCGGCGAGCTGCACCGCGCGCCTGTCGAAGACGGTGCCGGTCACGGTGCGGACCGCGAGCGCGCCGATCAGCCGGTCCTGGGTGAGCAAGGGGACCGCCAGGATCGCGCGGTCGGCCCCCGCGTCCATGTGGGCGCGCAGGCCCGGTGGAATGTCGGTCCGCGCGTCGGCGAGGATGTCGGGACTGGTGATGGTGCGCCGCTCGCGCATCGCGAGCCCGACCGCGCCCGATCCGATCTCGCGCACCGGGCGCCAGCCCGCGGTGGGCGCCTCGGGCTCGTGCGCCACCGCCATCGCGAGCAGGTTCGCGGAATCGTCGTCGAGGCGGTAGACGACGGCGGAGCGCCCGCCCAGCAGGCAGCGGAGGCTCTCGGCGATGCGCTCGCCGACCACGTCGGGATCGAGCCGCTCGGACAGGAGCCGGCCGATGCCGGTGAGGGCCCGGGTCTCCTGCTGGCGCGTCCACTGCTCCTCGAGCAGCCGCGCGTTCTCCGCGCGCAGGCGGGCGAGGACCGTCTCACCCTGGAGGTCCGAGTCGCGCTGGGGGCTCATCGGCGGCATCCGATCGTATGGGAGCAAGGACCACGCCATGGGCAACTAGCTGAAATGACAGGGAATCCTGGCTGTCTGGGGGCGCAAAGTGTCAGTCGGGGGCTCAAAATGAGCACCCCGGCGAGGACAAGGCCGGGGGCCGTCTGCTACGATCCGCTCACGATTGCCAGCCGCTCGACCTCATCCGGGAGCCACGCCATGACGACCGACCCGAAGATGATCAATCACCTCTGGACGCACAAGACCCAGGACCACCCGTTCCTGTCCGACGAGGAGCTGGTGATCGATCGGGCGGAAGGCGTCTGGGTGTGGACGGAGCAGGGTAAGAAGCTCCTGGACGGCTTCGCGGGGCTCGCGGTGGTGAACGTGGGCCACGGCCGCCGCGAGATCGCGGAGGCGATCGCCGAGCAGACGGTGCGGCTCGCGTACTACCCGACCACCCGGCAGTTCTCCAATCGCCCCGCCGCGGAGCTGGCCGCCAAGCTCGCGGTCCTCACGCCAGGCGACCTGCGCTACACCATGTTCGCGGTGAGCGGGTCCGAGGCCAACGAGCGCTCGATGCAGATCGCCCGGCAGTACTGGCTCGCCGCGGGCAAGCCCGGCAAGCACAAGGTGATCTCGCTCGAGGGCGGCTACCACGGCGCCACCATGGGCACCTTCGCGGTCTGCGGCCTGCCCCATCTGTCGCAGGCCTACGCCCCGCTCGAGGTGCCCGGCTTCGCCAAGGTGAAGCCGCCGCATCCCTTCCGCGATCTCGCGGGCGGCACCGAGGCGGAGCTGATCGCGCGCCGCATCGCCGAGCTGCGCGAGGCGATCGTCCGCGAGGGGCCCGACACGGTGTCGGCGGTGATCATGGAGCCGGTGCTCTCCTCGGGCGGCTTCATCATGCCGCCGATCGGCTGGCTTCGCGCGGTGCGCGCGCTCTGCGACGAGCTGGACGTGCTGATGATCGCCGACGAGGTCATCACCGGCTTCGGGCGCACCGGGCGCTGGTTCGCGGTCGAGCACGATCAGGTCGTGCCCGACCTCATGTCGGTGGCCAAGGGCATCACCTCGGGCTACATCCCGCTGTCCGCCAGCATCGCGCGCGGCCGGCTCGCCGAGGTCTTCTCCGACACCACCACCCAGGAGAACGTGCACCCCAACACCTACGCGGCCCATCCGGTGGCCTGCGCGGCCGCGCTCGCCAACCTGCGCATCATGGAGCAGGACAAGCTGGTGGCCAACGCGGAGGCGATGGGCACGCGCCTGCTCGAGAACCTGCGCCGGGCGGTGGGCAAGCACCCGATCGTGGGCGAGGTCCGCGGTCGCGGCCTCCTGGTCTGCGTGGACTTCGTGCAGCCCGACGGCTCCGGCAAGCCGCTCGACGCCAAGCTGGTGGCCGAGCTCGACCGCAAGGCGTGGGACCGCGGCGCCATCATCTACGCGCGCGGCACCGTGCTCCGCCTGGCCCCGCCGCTCTGCATCACCGCGGCCGAGGTGGACGAGCTGGTGGCGCTCGTCGCCGACAGCGTCGACTCGCTCCAGCGCGATGTGGCGAAGGCCGGCTAGCGCCTAGCCGAGGAACTCGCGCGCGAGCGTCTCCCACATCATCGCGGAGAGCTTGAGGCTCTCGGTGTCCACGCGCTCGTTGTGGCCGTGGAACATGAGCGGATAGTCGGTGTAGGGGATGCGGAGCGACTGCAGGCCGAAGCCGTAGGCGGGCACGCCCTGCCAGCGGAAGAACTTGGCGTCGGTCCCGCCGGTGGTCATCTTGGGCACCACGCGGCTGCCCGGCATGAGCCGGGACGTGACCCGCTCCATCGCGGCCACCAGCGGGGTGTCGTGGGTGCTGAGCGAGCCCTCCTGCCCGCGCCCGGTGCGGACGCTCACCCGGGGGCCCAGGTCGCCGATCGCCTCCCGCAGCATCACGTCCACCTCGTCGCTCGTCACCCCGGGCAGCGCCCGGATGTCCACGTCGATCTCCACGCGGTCGGGGATGACGTTGGTCTTCACGCCGCCGTGCATGACGTTCGGCGAGAACGTGGTGTGGGTGCAGGCGTGCGCCTCGCGGGCCAGGGCCAGGTTGTCCATCCCGCGCACCGTCTCCAGCACGCGCGCGGGATCGGTGAGCCCGGCGGTGAGCTCGGGCCCGAGATCCATCGCCTTGACGTATTCGCGCCACACGTCGAGGATGCGCGCCTTCGGCTGGTAGGCCGCGATGCGCCGCACGACCTCGGCCGCGGTGACCAGGGCATTGTCGGTGCGGAACGGGCGCGAGCCGTGGCCGGGGGTGCCCGCCACCGTGAGCCGCCGCCAGTTCGCGCCCTTCTCGCCCACCGTCACGCCGAGCACGTGGCCCTTGCCGGTGGGAATCGGCACGCCGCCGCTCTCGGTGATGACGTAGTCCGCCTTCACCGCCTCCGGCCGCCGCTCGACGAGGTGTCCCGCGCCCAGGTTGCCGCCCGCCTCCTCGTCCGCCACCGCGAGATAGATGAGGGTGCCGCGCGGGCGGAAGCCGCTCTTGGCCAGCCGGCGCGTGGCCACCGCCATCGTGCTCGTGAGGTTCAGCATGTCGATGGCGCCCCGGCCCCAGACCACGCCGTCCACCAGCTCGCCGCCGAACGGGTCGCGCTTCCAGCCGTCGGGACTCACCGGGACGACGTCGGTGTGGCCCATGAGGAGCAGGCGCGGGGCCTTGGGGTCCGAGCCCTCGATGCGCGCGATGAGGCTCTCGCGTCCGGGCTCGGAGGTGTAGCGCTCGCACGCGACCCCCGCCCCCGCGAAGTAGTCCTCCAGCGCCGCGCAGCTCCGCGTCTCCTGGCCGGAGGCCGCGGTGCCGTCGTTGACGCACGCGTTGCGGATCATGGTGCGCAGCAGCTCGGTCGCCTCGGTCTCGATGGTCTGCTCGTCGCTCATGGCGTACCTCGATTTCGTCGGGTCTAGCGTTCCGACATGCCCGAGAAGTTGCGGATGATCCAGCCCGCGATGGAGTGGCGGGCGGGGCCCACCGGCATCTCGGTGCGCGGAAACCACCGCGCGTCCTCGAGCTCCTCGCGGTCGATGGTGATCTCGCCGCCCGCGTAGCTCGCGATGAAGCCGATCATGATCTGGCTCGGGAAGGGCCAGTTCTGGCTGCCCACGTACTGGATGTCCTTGACGTCCACTCCGACCTCTTCCTTGACCTCGCGCGCCACGCAGCCCTCGAGCGACTCGCCGTTGTCCACGAAGCCGGCGACCAGGGCGTAGCGGCCGGGCGCCCAGATCGCCTTGCGCGCGAGGAGCACGCGGTCGCCGTCGCGCACCAGCACGATGACCGCCGGGTGGAGATGCGGGTAGTGCTCGTAGCTGCAGGCCCCGCAGCTCTTGCCCCACTCGCCCTCGAGGCGGCCGGTCGGCGCGCCGCAGCGCGGGCAGTGGCCGCTCGTGGACTCCCAGTAGAGGAGCTGCATCGCCATGCCGCCGATCGTGAGCAGATCGTCGGGCAGCCGGGTGCCCTGCATGGGCACGAGCGTCTCCGGCCGGAGCCCCTCCGGCACCGGCGCGCCCTTGGGCCGCGCGGCGACCCAGCAGGGCTCGCCCGCCCAGGTGCCGAGCCAGTGCCGCGGGCCGAGGCCGTCGAGGCCGGGCGGCGGCGCCTCCGGCGTGGCGCCGGCGGGCAGGCGGAAGCCCTCGCCCTCGGGCACCACGAGCAGCTTCTGGTCCTGGACGATCAGCCAGCGGCCGGCGCCGGCGGGCGGCCCGCCCGCCCCGCGCTTGGCGGGCATGAACTCGCCGCGCAGGCAGTCCATGTTGAAGGGCAGGTAGACGGAGAGCGGAGTCATCGGGGTCGTCATCGGCGCGCCGAGTCTATCACGGAGAAAACCCGGTTGCGCTCCGGCCCCGACCGGGGTACCACTACCCCGTGCCCGAGCTGCTCTCCGCCCTCGCCGCGTCCGTGGCCGCGCGTCTCATCGCGCGCAAGGAGACGATCGCGGTCTCCGAGTCCTCCACCGGCGGGCTGATCTCGGCCGCGCTCCTCGCGATCCCCGGCGCCTCCGCGTACTTCATGGGCGGCGGCGTGATCTACACCCAGACCGCGCGCCGCCGCCTGCTCATGCTGCCGGACGACGCGGTCCGCGGCATCCGCTCCAGCACCGAAGCGGCCGCCCGGATCAACGCGAAGACGATCCGCGAGCGGCTCGGCACCACCTGGGCGCTCGCGGAGACCGGCGCGGCCGGCCCCACCGGCAATCGCTACGGCGACGCGGCCGGGCACTCGTGCTTCGCGGTCGCGGGCGCGGTCGAGATGGCCCGCACCCTCGAGACCGGGCGGAGCGATCGCGAGGCCAACATGTGGGCGTTCACCCGGGCCGCGCTCGAGCTGCTCGACACCTGCCTCCAACAAGCGGGAGAGAAATCATGACGGATGCGAAGATCCGCGTCGGCTTCATCGGGGCCGGCGCCAACACGCGCAAGCACCACCTCCCCAAGCTCAAGGCCCAGCCCGGCGTCGAGCTGGTCGCGGTGGCCAACCGGTCGAAGGAGTCGGGCGAGCGGGTCGCGAAGGAATTCGGCATCGGCCGGGTGCACGCGAGCTGGTCGGAGATCGTCAACGCGCCCGACATCGACGCGGTGTGCATCGGCACCTGGCCCTACACGCACTGCGAGATGTCGATCGCCGCGCTCGGCGCGGGCAAGCACGTGCTCTGCGAGGCGCGGATGGCCATGAACGCGGCCGAGGGCCGGCGCATGCTCGAGGCCTCGCGCAAGGCGCCGAGCCTGATCGCCCAGCTCGTGCCCGCGCCCCACACCCTCGAGCTGGACGCCACCGTCCAGGCGCTGCTCGCCGAGGGCTTCCTGGGCGAGGTGCTCGCGGTCGAGCTGCAGTCCTCCCCGGGTCGCTTCGTGGAGCCGGACGCCCCGCTGCACTGGCGGCACGACGTGGCGATGAGCGGCCACAACATCCTCAACATGGGGATCTGGTACGAGGCGATGATGCGCTGGCTCGGCCCCGCGCAGCGGGTGACCGCGATGACCAAGATCGCGGTGGCGAAGCGGAAGGACGCGGGCGGGGCGACCCGCGAGGTCAAGGTCCCCGATCACGTGGACATCCTGGCCCAGCTGAGGCGCGGCGCGGTCGCCCACATGCGCTTCAGCTCGGTGACCGCGCTCGCGCCGGCCTCCGAGGCGTGGATCTACGGGAGCGAGGGCACGCTGCGGCTCGAGGCGGACGCGCTCCGGCTCACCGGCGCGCGGCGCGGGGAGTCGGCGCTGCGCGAGATCCCGGTGCCGCCGCGGACGCGCATCGGCTGGCGGGTGGAGGAGGAGTTCGTCAACGCGATCCGGGGCCGCGAGAAGGTCGCGCGCACCAGCTTCGAGGACGGCGTGCGCTACATGGAGTTCACGGACGCGGTCACCCGCAGCGCCACCACCGGCCAGACCATCGACGTGAAGGAATTATAAGGACCTCTGACCCTATGTCCCTCTCCCCTCGGGGAGAGGGCAGGGTGAGGGGTGGTCGAGGGGGCGGTTCAGACCCGGTACCAGTACGCGATCCGGCCGAAGATCGAGTCCCACGAGTTGAGATCCACCCCGGCCAGGTTGTTGGCGGCGGCGTGGAGCACGTTGCGCCACGTCACCGGGATGACCACCGCCTTCTGCACCACGAGGTCGTTCATCTTGATGAAGAGCGCCGCCCGCTTGACCGGATCCATCTCCACGTCCGCCCGGCGCCAGAGGCGGTCGTAGTCCGCGTTCCGCCAGCGCGCGATGTTCCGGCCGGTCCACGCGTTCTCCTTGGTCGGCACCTCCCAGGAGGCGAACTGGGCCATGAAGAGCTGCGGGTCGAGCCCGGTGAACACGGTGTAGGTCTGGAGATCCGCGAGGAAGCGCACGTTGGTGTCGGCGTTGTTGACGTCGGCGGCGAAGAACACCGAGGCCGGGATCGCCTTCACCTCCATCTCGATGCCCGCGCGCGCGGCCGACTGCTTGACCACCATCTGGACCTTCTGCACCGTGGTGTTGGCGGCGGCCTGGAAGAGTAAGCGCAGCCGCCGGCCGTCCTTCGCGCGGATCCCGTCGGGACCGCGCGCGTAGCCCGCCTGGTCGAGGAGATCGTTCGCCTTCTCCACGCTGAACTCCCAGGTGCTGTTGCGCGAGCGGAAGCGCTCGGGCGCGTTCAGGAAGTTCGCGGTGATCTGCCCGATGCGCCCGACCAGGTGCTCCTGGATGGCCATGCGGTCCACCAGCAGGCTGAGCGCGGTGCGCACCGGCTGCTCGGTGAGCAGCGGGTGCGGGGCCTTGAGGCTCGAGCGCTCGCCGTCCACCTCGCGCCACGGATCCGTCTGGTTGCACTGGATGAAGCTCACCCCGCTGCTCGGGATCGAGAGGACGCGGCCCTTGCCGCCCTGCTCGATCCGCCGCAGGACCTCCTCCTCCACCAGCACGTAGTAGGCGAAGTCGTACTCGCCGGTCTGCAGCACCGCGCGGGCCGCTCCCACCGCGTCGCCCCCGCACTTGATCTCGAGCTGGTCGAAGAACGGCCGGTTCGGGATGTGGTAGTGCTTGTTGATCTCCGCGCGGATGAAGTCGCCCGGCCGCCACTCCGCGAGGCGGTAGGGTCCGGTGCCGACCGCGGGGAGCATGCCGACCGCCTCGCGGGCCCCCGCGCCCTTCGCCCGCTCGAAGAGGTGGCGTGGGAGCAGCCCGCCGCCGGTGAACGGGCCCTCCCACGTGGGCTGCGGCTTCTTGAAGACGACCTTCACGGTGTGGGAGTCGACCTTCTCGACCCGCGTGATGTCCTCGTAGGCGGCGCGGGTGCCCGCCGCGGTGGCGGGATCCATCGCGAACTCCCAGTTGAAGATCACGTCGTCGGCGGTGAACGGGGTGCCGTCGTGCCAGAGCACGTTGCGCTTGAGCCGCCACGTCACCCACTGGCCGTCCTTGGCCAGCGTGCCCGCCTTGCGGCTGGGCAGCTCGTCCGCGAGGACCGGCACGAAGGTGCCGTCGGCGGCGGGGGCGGCGAGCGGCTCGTAGAAGATCCGCTGGACCGTGAAGTCGCGGAGGCCGCGGCCGAAGTGCGGGTGGAGCAGCGTGGGCGCGTCCCACATCAGCATGCGGAGGGTGCCGCCGCCGCCGCGGCGGGTGGGCGTGAACTCGGCCTCGCGCGGCGGAGCGGCGGCCACGCCCGCCGCGGCCAGGAGCCCGCCCGCCATCGGGGCGCCGAGCCCGGCCGCGGCGAGCGTCTGCACGAAGCGCCGGCGCGTGAGGCCGCCGTGCTTCACCTGCGCGAGCATCGCCCGAAGGACCGGTTCGTCCATGGATTCCCGTTTGGGGGGTCCGACACCGATAACGCGGGGCGCGGGGGAAGTCAAGGACCCAAGTCGCTTGTCGGGCCGGGGGGAATCGGGGACAATACGGCGCCACCCAGCCGGCCCAGGAGACCGACCGCTCATGAACCTGATCTCGGAGCGCCTCGACGTCGACGACTACGACGAGGCGGTGGAGCTCTTCTACCGGCGCAACTGGACGGACGGCCTTCCGATCGTGCTGCCCACGCGGCGGCGCGTCGAGGCCATGATCGGGGGGGCGGGCCGCGACCCGCAGGAGAGCCTCGGCCCGGTCCCGCCCAAGGGCGGCCCCGCCACCGTCGAGAAGCTGGCGATCAACGCGGTGATGGGCGGCTGCCTGCCCGCGCACTTCCCGGTGGTGCTGGCCGCGCTGGAGGCGCTGCTCGACCCCGCGCACAACCTCAACGGGGTGACCCAGACCACCCACATGTGCGTCCCCCTCGTCATCGTCAACGGTCCCATCGCGCGCGAGCTCGGCTTCAACTCGCGCGACGGGGTCTTCGGCAACGGCTACCGCGCCAACGCGGGGGTGGGGCGCGCGGTGCGCCTGGCCCTCTGGAACCTGGGCGGGGCGGTGCCGTGGGACACCGACAAGGCCACCCTCTCCCATCCGGGCGAGTACGCGTTCTGCATCGCGGAAGAGGAGGAGGACAACCCGTGGACACCGCTGCACGTGGACCGGGGCTGCCCGCCCGGCTCGAGCGCGGTGACCGTCTTCGCCTGCGAGGGGCCGCACAGCGTCTTCTGCTACGGCACGCCGGAGGAGATGCTGCACGTGCTCACCGACTCCATGTGCGGGCTCGGCAACAACAACATGCACGTGATGGGGCAGATGCTGGTGGTGCTGAACCCGCTCAACGCGGAGGAGTTCGCCAAGCGCGGCTGGTCGAAGACCGACGTGCGGCGCTATCTCTGGGAGCACGCGCGCCGGCCCATCGGGCAGGTGCGGGCGTGCGGGGTGGTGCACGAGCAGTTCCGCAAGATGGAGCGCGACGCGGGCCGCTACCCGCTCCGCTACGACCTCGACAATCCCACCACCCGGGTCCCGGTCTCCGCGGAGCCGGACGACATCCACATCGTGGTGGCGGGCGGGCGCAGCTATTTCGGGGCCGTGCTCCCGGGCTGGGGCGGCTTCGGCGGCTTCGCGGTCACCCGCCCGATCCGGAGGGCCTGAGCCATGGAGATCCTGAGCCCGGTCTGGCCCGAGCACGGCGGCGGCCCCCCCGCGGCGGCGCGGCCGCGCGCGCTCGCGGGCGCCACCATCGCGCTCGTGGACGACAACCTCGACATCCCGTTCACCACGCACCTGGAAGCCCTCCTGGGCCGCGAGCACGGGGCCGCGGTGCGCCGGCTGGTGAAGCCGTCCGGCACCGCGCCCTCGCCGCCGGCCCTCATCGAGGAAGCGGCGGCCGCCGCGAGCGCGGCGGTGGTGGGCATTGGCCTCTGAGGGTCGTGCACGTCGGGCAGTGTGCTCGACGCCGCGGCGCTTGAGAAGCGGGGGATCCATACCGTGACGATCGTCTGGGACAACTTCGAGAACGCGGCGCGCATGCAGGCGCGCCTGCAGAGCGTGCCGGACCTGGCGCTGGTGGTGATCCCGCATCGCAAGGGCGGCGAGACCGCGGAGGATCAGCGGCGCAAGGCGGAGGCCGCGCTCGCCGCCGTGGTCGCGGGGCTGCTCCGGTGAACCGGCTTTCCTGGATCATGACCGCGGCGGCCGCCCTCGCCATCGCGGCGAGCAGCCTCGGGACCGCGGCCGAGCCCGCCCTCGCCGACTTCCTGGAGCAGGCCCTCCGGATGCTCGGCCAATGATCGCCCGCCTCTCCTGGGCGGCCGCGCTGCTGTCCGGCCTCGCCACCCTGGTGATCGCGGTGCTCATCTCCGCCGACGTGCTGCTCCGCTACTTCATCAACTCGCCGCTGCTCTTCGTGGACGAGGTGGCGAGCTTCCTCCTGGTGCTGGTCATCTTCGGCGGTCTCGCCTACACCTTCCGGTGCGGCGCCCACGTGCGGGTGGACCTGGCCACCACGCATCTGCCGCCCCCGGTGCGGGCCTGGCTGCGGGCGGCCGGGCTCCTGCTCGGCATCGGGTTCGTTCTCGTGGTGTCGTGGACCACCCTGCAGTCCGCGATCACCGCGTACCGGTACGGGCGCGTCTCCACCGTCATGCTGTATCCGCTCTGGGCGCCGATGCTGCTGATCCCGGCCGGCCTCCTCCTGATGAGCGCGGTCATGGCGGGCGCCCTCCGCCGCCAGCTGCGCGCCGCGCTCGGGCCGCGCGCCGGCCGGGACGAGGTCCCCCCGTCCGCGGAGCCCCGGTGACCGACGCCCTTCTCGGCAGCCTGCTAATCGGTCTGATGTTCCTGCTGCTGGCCCTGGGGCTGGAGGTGTCCATCGCGATCGGGCTGGTCGGCCTGCTCGGGCTGCTCTACCTCAAGGGCTTCACGGTCGGCCTCGGCGTCATCGGGTCCATCGCGTGGTCCAACGCCACCAGCTTCTCGTTCATCGCGGTGCCGCTCTTCGTGTTCATGAGCGGCATCCTGCTGCACTCCGGGATCGGCCGCGGCCTCTTCCGGGCGATGGCGCGCTGGGTCGGCTTCCTGCCCGGCGGGCTCGCGGTGGCGAGCATCTTCTCGTGCGCGGTCTTCGCGGCGGTGTCGGGCTCGAGCGTGGCCACCGCGGCCACCATCGGGATGATCGCGATCCCCGAGATGGAGCGCCGCGGCTACCGCCGCAGCGTGATCATCGGCTCGCTCGCCGCGGGCGGCACCCTGGGGATCCTGATCCCGCCCTCCATCCCCATGATCATCTACGGGGTGATGACCGAGACCTCGGTGGGCCATCTCTACATGGCGGGCATCATCCCGGGCCTCGTGCTGTCGCTGATCTTCACGGCCTACGTGATCGTCTACGCGACGATCTGGCCGGAGGCCGCGCCGCGCGCGGCGGAGGACCGCGGCTCGTTCGCCTCCAAGCTCGAGGGCCTGCGCGAGGTGGCGCCGGTCGCGATCCTGATCGTGGTGGTGCTGGGCTCGATGTACCTGGGCATCGTCACCCCCACCGAGGCGGCCGCGCTCGGCACCCTGGTGAGCCTGGTGCTCGCGTGGTGGGCGGGGAGCCTCACGTGGGTGGCGATGCAGCGCGCCTTCGAGGAGACCGTGCGCACCACCTCGATGGTGATGGCCATCATCATCTTCGCGGCCATCTTCTCCCACGTCATCGCCCTGATCGGCGCCCCCAAGGCCCTCCTCGCCTACGTGGTCTCGCTCGGGCTGCCTAAGTGGGCGTTCTTCACCGCGGTGTTCTCCTTCCTCCTCCTGATCGCCTACGCGCTCGAGGAGCTGTCGGTGATGATCATCCTGCTGCCGATCCTGTTCCCGCTCATCACCGGCCTCGGCTTCGACCCGGTGTGGTTCGGCATCATCATGGTGGTGTGGCTCGAGATCGGCTTCATCACCCCGCCGGTGGGGCTCAACCTCTTCGTCATCCAGGGCCTGATGCCGGGCAGCTCCGCCCGCGAGGTCACGGTGGGCACCACCCCCTTCGTGCTGCTCATGATCCTGATGGTGGTGCTGCTCTTCCTCTTCCCCGAGCTCGCCCTCTGGCTCCCGCGCCAGATGATGGCCCGGTGAGGCGTCGCGCTCAGCCCTGACCGCGCAGGAGGCGCAGGGACGCGGGGGCGCACGCGACCTGGACGCGGGCGCCCACGTCGAAGAGGCCGTGGCGGAGCGGATCGTAGGAGACGGCCTGGAGCGGGGCGCCCGCGACCTCGACCGCGTACTCGACCTTCTCGCCCAGGAAGGTCCGGCCCCGCACCACCGCCGCGACCGCGAACTCCGGCGCCGGCGCGACCGCCCGCTCGGCCAGGAGGCCCACCGACTCGGGCCGCAGCACCAGCGACACGCTCTGCCCGGCCGCGACCGGCTCGTCGGCCGGGACCGTGACCTCACGTCCCCAGAGGGCGACCACCGCCGCGCCCGCGTCCGCCCGCACCACGCGCGCGGGGAGGAGGTTGACGCGGCCGATGAACTGGGCGACGAACACCGAGCGCGGGGCCCGGTAGAGATCGTGCGCGGTGCCCACCTGGGCCACCCGGCCGGCCTGCATCACCGCGATCCGATCGGAGATGGCCATCGCCTCTTCCTGGTCGTGGGTCACGTAGATGGTGGTGATGGCGAGCTGGCGCTGCAGCCGCGAGAGCTCCTCGCGCATCTGCACCCGCAGCTTGGCGTCCAGGTTGCTGAGCGGCTCGTCGAAGAGGAGCAGCCGCGGCTCCACCACCACCGCGCGGGCCACCGCCACCCGCTGCTGCTCGCCGCCCGAGAGCTGGTTCGAGAAGCGCCGCTCGTAGCCGGGCAGCCCCACCAGGGCGAGCACGCGCTCGACCTTCTCGCGGATGGCCGCCGCGCCGAGCCGCTTCACCCGGAGGCCGTAGGCCACGTTCTCGAAGACGGTGAGGTGCGGGAAGAGCGCGTAGTTCTGGAACACGAAGCCGATGCTCCGCCGGTAGACCATGAGACCGGTGACGTCCTGTTCGTCGATCAGGACCCGGCCCGAGTCCGGCTGCTCGAAGCCCGCGACCATGCGCAGGGTCGTGGTCTTGCCGCACCCGGAGGGCCCGAGCAGGGTCAGCAGCTCGCCCGGCTCCACCGTGAGGCTCACGTCGTCCACCGCGGCCACGCCCTGCTCCGCGCGGACGAAGCGCTTGGAGACGGAGACGAGCCGGAGCCGCGCGCCGGTCGCGCTCATCCGCCCAGGAGGGTGCCGGCCTGGCCGAGGCTGCCCGCGTTGAGCCGGCGCATGATCACGCTGGACAGGATGACCGCGGCGTAGACGAGCAGGATGACCATCACCGAGAAGGCCGAGGCCTGGCCCAGCTCGAGATTGGTGATGCCCTCGAGGATCCGCACGGTGACCAGGGACCAGCTCAGCGAGACCAGGAAGATGGTGGCGCTGATCGCGGTCATGGCGCGGATGAAGAGCACGGTCATGCCGGCGAGCAGGGCGGGTCGGATCAGCGGCAGGATCACCCGGCGGAAGGTGATGTCGCGGCGGGCCCCGAGGCTCGCGGAGGCCTCCTCGATGGACGGGTCCACCTGCGCGAGCAGCGCGGTGGTGGCGCGGGTGCCGGCCAGGCTGTAGCGGAACACGTAGCAGATCACCAGGATGAACGCGGTGCCGGTCAAGGCCAGGGGCGGGTCGTTGAACGCGACCAGGTACGCGATGCCCACGATGGTCCCGGGCAGCGCGTAGTTGATCATGGCCGCGAACTCGAGCGCCCGGCGCCCCGGGAATCGCGTGCGCGCCACCACGTAGCCCAGGACCACCGCGAAGAGCCCGCCCACCGGCATGCACACCGCCGCGATGACGAGGGTGTCGCGGATGGCCTTGAGCCCGCCGCTGAACACGTGGGCGTAGTGGGCGGCGGAGAAGCTGTTGTCCGCGCCCAGGGCCCGCACCATCGAGGCGAACACGATCAGCAGGTAGAAGGTCAGCACCAGCAGCACGGTCAGTGCGCACACCAGGGCCAGCGCCGCCACCGCGCCGGGCGACAGGCTCCGCACGCGCGTGGCCGCCCCCGCCTTGCCGGTCACCGTGATCACCGAGCGGCGCTCCGTCCACCAGCGCTGCGCTACGAACACCGCGAGCGCGGGGACCAGCAGCAGGAACGACAGCGCGGCCCCGCCCCGCATGTCGTAGAGCCCGGTGATCTGGAGAAAGGCCTGGGTGGGGAGCACCGGGAACTTGGTGCCGCCCAGGATCAGCGGGGTGGCGAAGTCGGCCAGCGACGCGGCGGAGAGGAGGAGGAACGAGTTGGCGATCCCCGGGACCGCGAGCGGGACGGTGATGGTGCGGAACACTCGCCAGCGGCGCGCGCCCAGGCTGAAGCCGCCGTCCTCCAGGTTGGGGTCGATGTTGGCGAGGACCCCCTTGAGCGTGAGGTAGGCGATCGGGAAGTAGGTGAGGGTCTCCGACAGGAGGGTGCCGCCGAGGCCGTAGATGTTGAGGCCGGCGATGCCGAAGACGTGATAGGAGATGAGCCCCCGCGGCCCCAGCGCGAAGATGAGCGCGATGGCGGCGGTGAAGGGCGGGGAGATGAGCGGCAGCAGGACGATCGTGTCGAGGACCGTGCCCACCCAGCGCGGCAGGTTCGCCCGCACCGCCAGCAGCGCGAAGGCGAAGCCCAGCGCGGTGCCCGAGGCGCCCACCAGGCCGGCCAGGGCCAGGCTGTTCCAGAGCGCCCGACGATGCTGCCAGCTTCCGACGAGCTCGACCACCGCGGCCAGGGTGGGGCCGTCGTCCCAGAACGTGAGCGCGAGCAGCCGGGTGACCGGGTAGAGGACGAAGAGCGCGACCGCGGCCCAGAGCAGCACCACCACCGGGGCGAGGACCGGGTCCCGCAGCGCCGCCCGCGCCGCGCCGGCCGGGGCGGGGGTCGCCGGGCTCACCTCACTCCTTGATCACCTCGTTGATCCAGCGGTCAACCAGGCGCTTGCGGTTCTTGCCCACCCAGTCGAGGTCCACCGGCAGGAGCTTGGCCTCCTTCATGAGCGCCTGCACCGCCGGGTTGACGCTCCCTTCGGGCAGGGTCGGGAGCATGTAGACCTCGTTCTTGTCGAGCAGGTCCTGCATGTCCTTGGTGAAGGTCCAGTCCATGAACCGGGCGGCGGCCTCGCGATTCTTGGCGCCCTTGACCAGGGCGACCGCCTCGATGACCGCGGCCACCCCTTCCCGGGGGAAGGTGGTGAGCATGTCGTAGCCCTTCTTCTTGGCCTCCATCGCGTCCGGCATGTGGGCGATGCAGACCATGGCCTGGCCCATCGCGGCCGGGATCGTGCAGCCGCCGCCGCTCTTGGTGTAGACCTGCACGTTCGCGTGGAGCTTCTTCTGGTAGTCGAACGCCTTCTCCTCGTCCTTCCCGAACGCGTAGTAGATGGACAGGATGCGCGTCAGCGCGGTGCCCGAGGTGCGGGCATCCGCGGTCTGGATCTGGCCCTTGTAGGCCGGATCGAGCAGATCGTTCCAGGAGGTGGGGGGCTTGAGCCCCTTCTCCTTGAGCAGCTTGGCGTTGGACATGAACAGCAGGGTGTTCTTGCTGACCGCCGTGTAGTAGCCCTCCGGGTCCTTCAGCTCGGGGGCGATCTTGCTCCAGCCGGCCACTTTGTAGGGCTCGATGATGCCGGCCGCCTTCGCGGCCGCGAAGCCGTCGCCGGGGGCGCCCCAGATCACGTCGGCGCGGGGGTTGTTCTTCTCGGCGGTGGCGCGCGCGACCAGCTCGCCGGTGGAGAGCCGGATGAAGTTCACCTGCACTCCCGTCTTGGCGGTGTAGGCCTTGAAGATCGGCTGGGACAGCGATTCGGGCCAGGCGGTGTAGACGTTGATCGTATCCGCGGCCCACGCGGGGATGGGCAGCAGCAAGCACGCGGCGAATAGCAGAACTCTGGCCATCGTCTGCCTCCTCGGGATTACGGTTGTGACCTCGATGAGATCGGCAGGACTATACACGAACATCACGCAGTGCGCCGCGCCGGCGCGGCAAAGCTTGGTGGGAAATTCCCCGGGTCATAGACTTGGAAGTACGACGACGCAGGAGCCCGAACCCGCATGATCATCACCCGCCCGTTGCTCACTCTGGCCACCTTCCTCGCGATGGCGCTGCCGACTGCCGCGGCAGCCGAATCGCAGTGGCTCGACGACCCTCGCCAGGACGAGCCCGCCATCGAGGAGCGCCCGCGGGACCTGCCGCCCTGGCTCTTCGCCTCGCGTCTGGGCCGGCCGCTGGAGGATCGCCCGCGGGACGACGCGGGCCTGAGCGACATGAGCGCGGTGCTCCTGCGCGATGCACCCAGCGCGGCGGTCCAGTCCGATCCCCTCACGCTGCGGTCCACCGGCGAGGACGACTCGAGCGATCTCCGGGTGCTGCTCGGCCGGGGCGAGCGCTGGCACCTGATGCGCTTCGGCGCGAACGCGGCGTCCGGACCCCAGGAGGCCAGGGTCACCGCCTACGGCGCGGTCGCCTACATCCCGCCGAGCCTCGCGGCCTCGCGGCCGGGGGGCGGCCTGGGCTACGGCCCGGTGGTGTCACCGGGCGCCGCCTTCGGCCTGGGCCTCGAGGAGCAGGAGGAGCCGGTGTCCCTGGGCCTGAAGGGCTCGGTCAGCGACTTCGAGGGCGGCGCCGAGTACCGCTCGGTCGGCAAGCGGCTCGAGCGCCTGGTGAGCGGGCCGCCGTCGCAGCGAGACCGGGAGGGCACCGAGCTCTGGGTCGCGCAGCGGCTGGGCCTCGTGCGCCTGCGCCTGTCGCAATCCGACCTGTCCGACAACGTGGACCGCAACCCGGCGCTGCCCCGCACCACCCGGACCCAGACCGCGCTCACCGCGCAGGTCGCGCCGCGGGGCTGGCCGATCGTCGGGCTGACCTATGCCAAGGGCGATTCGGAGCGGGCGTGGCTGAACGAGGACGGCCTGCCCCGCACCACCGAGGAGCAGAACTTCGACAGTCTCTCCGGCAGCGTCTACTATGGCGCGCCGCGCTGGGACGTCTCGGCCTCCTCGACCTACATCACGAGCCGTGACGTCGCGCAGATGACGATGCTGTACCACGATCTGCGCCTCACGCTGCGGCCGCTCGATTCGCTGATGATCACGCCGGCGGTCAGCACCGGCCTCGATCGCTACGAATGGTCGGCCACCCGCAGCAATACCAACTCGGCCTCGCTGCTCCTGTCCTACGGGCCTCCCGCGAGCTGGTGGAACCTCTGGACGCTCGGCGCCTACACCGCCTCACAGGCCAGCGACGGCACCGTGGACGGGCGCACCATGAGCCTGAGCGGCGGGCTGTCGTGCGGGCTCGGCCGGCTCCTCGGCGGGCCGACCAGCCTGTCCTTCCAGGCGGGGTACGAGCGCTACGACGACTCGGTGTACCGCGACAGCTCCGCGCGCGGCCTCTTCGGCCTCGTGCGGCTCAAGGTCGTCTCCTTCTAGTCGCACCGGGTTGGCCGCCCGCGCTCACCCGTGGCGCATGCGCGGGTCGAGGTAGTCCTGCAGCGCGTCGCCCAGGACATTGAGCGACAGCACCACCACGAAGATGGCCAGCCCCGGCAGCAGCGCCACGTGCGGGCTCAGGATCACGAAGGTGCGCGCGGTCGCGAGCATGCTCCCCCAGTCGGCGGTGGGGGGCTGGGTCCCGAGCCCGAGGAAGGACAGCCCCGCGGTGGCGAGGATCTTGGCCCCGACGTCGAGGCTCCACGCCACCACCACCGGCGCCATCAGGTGGGGGAGCAGGTGGCGGCGCAGGATCAGCCGGTCGCTGCTGCCGAGCGCGCGAGCCGCCTCCACGAACTCGCGCTCGCGCAGCGAGAGCACGACGCTGCGCGCGAGCCGCGTGTAGATCGGGAAGCCCACGATCGCGATGGCCACCATCGCGTTGGTGAGGCCGGGGCCGAGGCCGGCCACGATGGCGATGGCGAGCAGGATGTACGGGAACGCCATCAGGATGTCGGTCAGGCGCATCACCACCGTGTCCACCCGCCCGCCCCAGTAGCCCGCATGCACCCCCAGCAGCACCCCGATCAGCATCGAGACGGTGGCGGTGCCCACGCCGGCCAGCAGCGAGATGCGCGCGCCCCACGCCAGCCGGGCCAGCATGTCCCGACCGAACTCGTCGGTGCCGAGCCAGTGCCCGGCCGCGCCGGGCGGCCGGAGCCGGTTCGGCGTGTCCACCGCGTCGGGATCGATCAGGGGCAGCACCGGCGCGAGCAGGGCGGCCAGCACCGCGGCCGCGATGACCAGGGCGGCGGCCCACGCGAGGCGATTGCGGGAGGCCCGGCGGGTCGGGGCCGCGCGGACCGCGGGGGGCGCGGTCATTCGTACCGGATGCGGGGATCGAGCACCGCGTAGAGCAGATCCACCGCGAGATTGAAGAAGACGAAGACGAGGGCGATGACCAGCACGCAGCCCTGCACGAGCGGGAAGTCCCGCGCGAGGATGCCCTGGATCATAAGGGTGCCGACTCCGGGCCACGCGAAGACGGTCTCGGTGAAGATGGCGCCGCCCAGCAGATAGCCCGCCTGCACGCCGACCACCGTCACCGTCGGGATCAGCGCGTTGCGGAGGGCGTGGCGCAGCACGACCGCGCGCTCGACCAGTCCCTTGGCCCGCGCGGTGCGCACGAAGTCCTGGCGGAGGATGTCCAGCAGGGTGGAGCGGGTGAGCCGCGCGATGATGGTCATGGAGGCGGCGGCGAGGGTGATCGCGGGCAGGGCGAGGTGGGCGAGGAGGTCGCCCGGCCCGCCGCCGCCGTGGGCCGAGTACATGCCGGAGGCGGGCAGCCAGCCGAGCCAGAGCGAGAAGCACACCATCAGCACCAGGCCCAGCCAGAAGCTCGGCATGCTCGCGCCGAAGATCGAGCCGACCGTGCTGAGCCGGTCCACCATCGAGTTCGGGCGCGAGGCGGAGAGCACGCCGAGGGTGATGCCGCCCACCGTGGAGAGCAGGAGCGCGGTGGCGGTGAGGAGCAGGGTGGCCCGGAAGCGGATCAGCACCTCGGGGAGCACCGGCTGCCGCATCCGGATGGAGCGCCCGAGGTCGCCCCGCAGCACGTGTCCCATCCAGCGCACGTACTGCATCGGCAGGGGCTCATCGAGGCCGAGCGCCGCGCGGAGGCGGGCGACGTCCTCCTGGGTGGCCTGCGAGCCCAGCATGATCTCGGCCGGATCGCCCGGCGAGAGATGCAGGACGAGGAAGACGACCACCGACACGCCCAGCAGCACCGGCGCCAGCAGGAGCAGGCGACGGAAGAAGTAACGACCCACCGCGCGGTCCGGGGGCCCCCGGCTACTTCAGCGAGATCGTCTCCACCCGCAGGTCGAAGCTCGGGTGCAGCTTGAAGCCCTGCACCCGCTTGGAGAAGGCCGCGGTCTGCACCTCGTGGTCGATGAAGATCCACGGCGGATCGTCGTGGAGCAGGCGCTGCGCCTCGCGGTAGAGCTCGGCCCGCTTGGCCTGGTCGGTCACGAGGCGCGCCTGGGCGAGCACCTCGTCGAAGCGCGCGTTCTTGTACATGGCGCGGTTCGGACCCACCGGCGTCCACTGGCTCGAGTGCAGCAGCGGGTACATCACGAGGTCCGGGTCCTCCGAGCCCGCCATCCAGGACAGGGCGAACATGTCCTGCTCCTTGGTGCGCAGCTTGGCGAGGAAGGTGCCCCACTCCATGGTCTGGAGCGTGACGTTGACGCCGACCGCCTTGAGGTTCGACTGGATGATCGTGCTCATCGCCACCGGCGACTGCATGCCCGAGCCCGACTCCGGCACCCAGAGCGTGGTGGAGAAGCCGCTCGGCAGTCCCGCCTCGGCGAGGAGCTTCTTGGCGCGCTCGGGGTCGTAGGGGAACGGCTTGAGCCCGCCCTCGTCGCCCCAGGTGCCGGGCAGCACCGGGCCCTTGGAGATCGAGCCGGTCCCCTTCAGCACGTCGCGCACGATCGCGTCCTTGTTGACCGCGTAGTTCAGCGCCTGGCGGACGCGCCTGTCGTCGAAGGGCTTCTTGGTGTTGTTGAACCCGAGGTACCAGACGTGCGCGCCGACCTGCTTCTGGAGCGTCACCTTCGGATGGTTCTCGAGCTGGGCCACGAAGTCGGGCGGGGTGCCCACGATGAGATCGAGCCCGCCGGTGAGCAGCTCGGTGAGCCGCGCCTGGTCCTCGGTGACCGGGCGGTAGATCACGCGGTCCACCTTCACCGGGTAGCGCCAGTAGCCCGGGTTCTTCTCCAGCACCACGCGCTGGCCGCGGTCCCAGGACGCGAACTTGAAGGGGCCGGTGCCGACCGGGCTCACCGTGTAGTCCTGGCCGGACTTCATCGCCGCGGTCGGGCTCACGATGGAGGCGGCCGGGGCGACGAGGATCGCGAGGAAGGAGGCGCGGGGCTCCTTGAGGACGAAGCGCACCGTGCTGTCGTCCATCGCCTCGACCGCCTTGACGTTGCCGAAGAAGTAGGCGGCGAAAGGGTACTTGCCGAGCTTGTTGGCCGGATGCTCCGGATTGATCTGCCGCTCGATGGAGAACTTCACCGCCTGCGCGTTGAACGGGGTGCCGTCGTGGAAGGCGATGCCCTTGCGGAGCTTGAAGGTGTAGGTGAGCCCGTCCTTCGAGATCGTCCACGACTCGGCGAGCCCGGGCACGATCTGGGTGGTCTCGTCCGCGAAGGCGACCAGGGTCTCCACGACGCGCCGGCCCACCCGGTTGGAGTTGAGGTCCGTGACCTGGGCGGGGTCGAGGGCCACCGGCTCCGCCACCAGCCCGACCACCAGCGTGCTCGCCGACTGCGCGGGCGCGGGCGGCGCGGCGGCGGTCAGCATCACGAGAAGCGCCAGGGCCGAACCCGACCAGAATCGTCTCGGTCTCATCGCGACTACCTCCTGAGCAACGGGCTGCTCCGACCATCCGCGGGGCGGCCGGGCGCGGCGAGTATATCACCGCGCGCCGCGGCCTTGACATCGCTCGCGCCCGCACCTAGGGTGATGCCCGACTCGAAAGGAGGCCTCATGGCCAAGCTCAAGTTCGGGGCGTGGATCCCCACCTACGCGTGGAGCGGCAAGAAGACGGACCCGAAGAACATGCGCCGCATCCGCGACTCGATCGTGAAGTGCGAGAAGTACGGCATCGACGTGTGGGTGATCGACCACCTGCTCTCCGCCCCCGGCCTCTACGGCAACGCCTGGCTCGAGCCGCTCGGCTCGCTCGCCTACGCGGCGGCGCTCACCTCGAAGGTCGACATCGCCACCGGGATCCTGGTGCTGCCGGTGCGCCACCCGGTGCTGCTGGCCAAGGAGATCTCCACGCTGTGCCACCTATCGAACAACCGCTACGTGTTCGGGGTGGGCCCCGGCTGGTACGCGCGCGAGTACGAGGTGACCGGCTCCCGCATCCAAGAGCGCGGCAAGCGCACCGACGAGATCATCGAGGCGGTGACCCTGCTGCTGACCAAGCCGAACGCGAGCTACCACGGCAAGTTCTACTCGTTCGACGACGTCACCATCGATCCGCGCCCGCCGAAGATGCCGAAGATCTGGGTCTCGGGCGGCTCGCGGGTGCCGGATCCCGGCGAGCACGACGTGCCGGTGATCGCCACCACCGTGATGGACCGCATCGTGAAGGCGGGCAACTGGCTCTCGCGCTGCTCGGGCACCCAGTACTGGGTGAAGCGCGACTGGAGCCTGCTCCAGCAGCACGCAAAGGCGATGGGGCGCGACCCGAAGAAGCTCACCTTCGGCCACTGCAACTTCATCCACCTGGTGGACACCCCGAGCCACGCCAAGGCGGTGGCCGCCTCCAAGGCGCCCTTCATCAAGACGATGGGCACCCACCGGACCTACGAGCACCTGCAGGAGTCGTACATGATCGGGTCGATCGATCACATCAACGCGCGCATCGACGACCTGGTGAAGGCGGGCCTCAAGTACCTGGTGCTGGGGCCGGTCACCGACGACCCGGCCCAGATCGATCTCATGGCCAAGAAGGTGGTGGCCAACTTCACGTAGGGGCGCGGCGATGCGCTTCGGCTTCTACCTGCCGACCCGCGGGCGCACCGCGGAGCCCAACGCCATCGAGGCGATGGTCGCTCACGGGGAAGCCCTCGGCTTCTCCTCGGTGGTGGTCGCGGACCACCTCGTGTTCCCGGTCACCATCCACTCGAAGTATCCCTACACCGTGAGCGGCGCGTTCCCGGGGCAGGGCGACGCGCTCGACCAGCTCTCCCTGATGGCGTTCGTGGCCGGCAAGTCGCGCCGGCTGCGCCTGATCTCGAGCGTGATGATCCTGCCCCACCGCAACCCGGTGGTGACCGCCAAGATGCTCGCCACCATCGACGTGCTCTCGGGCGGGCGGGTCACGGTGGGCGTCGGCGTGGGCTGGCTCCGCGAGGAGTTCCAGGCCCTCGGCGCCCCCGACTTCGATCGCCGGGGCGCGGTGAGCGACGAGTACCTGCGCATCTTCAAGACCCTGTGGACGCAGGACCCCGCCTCGTTCCGCGGCGAGTTCTACCGGTTCGACGCGCTCCGGTGCCTGCCGCACCCGGTGCAGAAGCCGCACCCGCCCATCTGGATCGGCGGCCACAGCAAGGCGGCGCTGCGGCGTGTGGCGCGCCTCGGTGACGGCTGGCATCCGGTGGGCGCGACGCCGGCGGTGCCGCTCCGCCCGCCCGAGATGCGCGCTTCGCTCGACGAGCTGCGCCGGTTCACCGAGGCGGAGCGGCGCGACTTCGCCGCGCTCACCATCTCCTTCAAGGCGCCGCTCTACGATCCGGGTCAGGCGGTCGGCG
>DATFGS010000455.1:0-7640 GCA_035249225.1 Candidatus Methylomirabilota bacterium
CCTCGACGCGCCGGTGATCGTGCTGGGCGACGGCGTCGCGGCCTGTCGCCCCTACCTGGGCCGGCTGGGCCCCGGCCTGCGCGAGGCCGACCCGGTCCACTCCCTGCCGTCGCCGGCGGTGGTGGGCGCGCTGGGGCACGCCATCTTCGCGGCGGGCGGCGGCATCCCGGCCGAGCGGCTCGCGCCGCTCTACCTGCGGCCCTCCGAGGCCGAGCTCCGGGCCCGGCATGCGTGAGGCCCCGCCCGCGGACGTGACGCTCGAGCCGATGACGCTCGAGGATCTGGACGACGTGCTGGCCATCGAGCGCGCGTCCTTCCAGACCCCGTGGTCCCGCGGGGCGTTCCGCTACGAGCTCACCCAGAACCGGGTGGCGAAGTGCTCGGTGGTCCGCTGGCGCGGCCGCCTCGTCGGCTACCTCTGCCTCTGGGAGATCGGCCACGAGATCCACGTGACCAACCTGGCCACGCATCCCGACGTCCGGCGCCACGGCCTCGCGCGCGCGCTGCTGAGCGCGGTGCTCGACGACGCGCGCGAGCGCGCGGTGACCCTGGCCTTCCTCGAGGTGCGCCCCACCAACGCGGAAGCCCTCGGGCTCTACGAGAGCTTCGGCTTCCGGGTCATCGGCCGGCGCAAGGGGTACTACTTCGACACCGGTGAGGACGCCCTGGTGATGGAGGCCCGCCTGAGCGGGGAGGTGCTCTGACCGACCTCGTCCGCCGGATGCTCGACGGGGATCGCCTCGCCCTGGCGCGCCTGATCACCCGGATCGAGAACCGGATGCCCGACGTGCCGGACATCATGCGGGCGATCCACGAGCGCACCGGTCGCGCGTACGTGCTCGGCATCACCGGACCGCCCGGCGCCGGGAAGTCCACGCTGGTGGACCGGGTGACCAGCCTGCTGCGCGCCGAGCAGATCCCGGTCGGCGTGATCGCGGTGGACCCGTCGAGCCCCTTCACGGGCGGCGCGGTGCTCGGCGACCGTATCCGCATGCAGACCCACACGCTCGATCCGGGCGTGTTCATTCGCAGCATGGCCACCCGGGGGAGCCTCGGCGGCCTGGCCCGCGCCACCGGCGACGTGATCAAGCTGATGGACGCGTTCGGCTTCCCCTGGATCATCATCGAGACGGTCGGCGTCGGCCAGACCGAGCTCGACATCATCCGGCAGGCCGACACCACCGTGGTGGCGCTGGTGCCGGAGTCGGGCGACTCGATCCAGGCGATGAAGGCGGGGCTCATGGAGGTGGCCGACATCTTCGTGGTCAACAAGGCGGACCGCGACGGCGCCCACGCCCTGATGGCCGAGCTGCGCTTCAGCGTGCACCTCCATCACACGAGCGGCGCCGGAGCCAAGGACGTGGACTGGGAGGTGCCGGTGCTGGCGGCCCAGGCCGCCAACGACGTGGGGATCGACGCCCTGCTCGCCGACGTCCGGAAGCACCGGAGCACGCTCGAGCAGGCGGGCGCGCTGGAGAAGCGCCGGCAGGCGCGCCGGCGCGCCGAGCTGGAGGCGCTGCTGGTCGAGGAGTTCACCGCCCAGGTCACCGCGCGGGTGCAGAACGACCCCGCGCTCGCGCGCACGCTGGACGCGGTGACCACCGGCGCCCTCGATTCCTACTCCGCGGTGGCCCAGATCCTCGCCCAGACCCTCAAGCGGCCTTGACAGCCTCGAGACCCCACCCCACTATGCTGCCCATGAGGCGCGCCTGATGTTGCCTTCGCACACCTGGTACGGCGTCGTTCCCGGCTGGCTCATCTTCTACGCGATGATCGTGGTGGCCGGCGCGCTCTTCGGGCGGCGGGCCTGGTTCCTGCTGCGCCTGCTCCTCAAGGGCAAGCCGATGCCGCGCTGGGATCAGGTCCCGACGCGCGTCGGGCGCATCATCGTCTACGTCTTCGCCCAGGCCCGGCTGCTCGCCAACGACTTCTGGCCGGGGCTGATGCACGCGATCATCTTCTGGGGCTTCGTCGTCCTCACCCTCGGTACCGTCGAGTTCTTCGGCCGGGGCGTGGTGGAGTCGTTCTTCCTGCCGCTCCTCTCCGAGACCCCGCCCTACCTGGTCCTCCAGGATCTCTTCAGCGCGCTCGTGATCCTGGCGGTCGGGTACGCGCTCTTCCGGCGGCTCGTCACCAAGCCGAAGCGGCTCAACTTCTCGACCGAGGCCCTGGTGATCCTGCTCCTGATCCTGGGCCTGATGGTGACGGACCTGGTGGCGGACGGCGCCCACATGCGGCTCGTGCCGGAGCCCCACAACCACTGGCAGTTCGCGGGGAGCGCCGTCGCGGGCGCGCTGGGCGCCCTCTCCCCGGCCGCGATCCAGGTGGTCTTCCACCTGTCCTGGTGGGCGCACGCGGGCCTGCTGCTGGGCTTCCTGGTGCTGCTGCCCTATTCCAAGCACCTGCACATCCTGGTCTCGCCACTCAACGTCTTCTTCTCGCCGCTCGAGCCCAAGGGCCAGTTCCGCAGCATGGATCTCGAGAACTCGGAGACCTTCGGGGTCGGCAGCCTGACCGAGTTGGCCTGGAAGGATCTCTTCGACACCTACAACTGCACGGAGTGCGGCCGCTGCACCTCGCGGTGCCCGGCCAACATGAGCGGCAAGGAGCTCGACCCGAAGTGGCTGATCCTGCACCTGAGGGAGCGGCTCTTCGAGGAGGCGCCGGCGCTGCTCGTCCAGCCCGGGGCCACCGCTCCCGCGGGCGCCCTGGTGGGCGACACCATCCACGACAACGTGCTCTGGGCCTGCACCACCTGCCGCTGGTGCGTGGACGCCTGCCCGGTCTTCATCGAGCACGTGCCGAAGATCGTGGACATGCGCCGCTGGCTGGTACTCACCGAGTCGCGCTTCCCGGCCGAGCTGCAGCCCGCGTTCCGCAACCTCGAGACCAACGGCAACCCGTGGCAGATGTCGTGGCAGACCCGCGCCGACTGGGCGCAGGACCTGGGCGTCAAGCAGATGGCCGAGGTCCGGGAGGCGGAGTACCTCTACTGGGTCGGCTGCTACGGCTCCTTCGACGAGCGCAACAAGAAAGTGGCGCGCGCGCTGGTGCGGGTGCTGCAGGCCGCGGGCGTGGACTTCGCGATCCTGGGCAACGAGGAGAAGTGCACCGGCGAGCCGGCCCGGCGTCTCGGCCACGAGTACCTCTACCAGACGCTGGCCCAGGGCAATATCGAGACGCTCAAGCAGTACAGGTTCCAGACGATCGTAACCGCGTGCCCACACTGTTTCAACACCATCCGCAACGAGTACCCGCAGTTCGACGGCCACTTCCGGGTGATCCACCACACCCAGCTCCTGGACGATCTCATCCGCTCCGGACGGCTTCAGCCCGCGCCGCGCGACGGCGAGCGCATCACCTACCACGACGCGTGCAATCTCGGCCGCTACAACGACATCTACGACGAGCCGCGGCGGGTGCTGGCCGGGGTGACGCGGGGCGAGCTGGTCGAGATGAGGCTCAACCGGTCGAAGGGCTTCTGCTGCGGCGGCGGGGGCGGGCGCGCCTGGGTGGAGGAGAACGAGGGGCGCCGGGTGAACCAGCTCCGGGTGGAGCAGGCGATGGAGGTGAAGCCCGACATCCTGGCCTCCGCGTGCCCGTTCTGCCTGACCATGTTCGAGGACGGGGTGAAGGCGAAGGAGGTCGGCGACAAGATCAAGACCCGCGACATCGCCGAGCTGCTCGCCGAGCGCCTGGAGTAGCCCGGGGCCGGGGCCGAGGCGGTGAAGGAACTCCTGCTCGCCCTCCCGCGGCTCGGCCGCATGCTGATCTCGCTGGCCGGGGACCGCGACGTGCCCCGGGCCGCCAAGCTGGTGCTGGCCGCGGTGGCGGTCTACCTGGTGAGCCCGATCGATCTCGTACCGGACTTCATCCCGTTCCTCGGCTATCTCGACGACCTGCTGCTCGCCGCGGTCGTGGTCGACGGCGTGCTCAACTTCGTGGACCGGCCGCTCGTGCTCCGCTACTGGCCCGGCTCGGCCGACTCGCTGGAGCGCGTGGCCGCGGTGGCGCGCCGCCTGGCCCGCTGGGTCCCGCGGCGCGCGAAGGCCCGCATCTTCGGCGGTGGCCAGGCGCCCAAGCAGCTCGAGAGTGAGGGCACGCGATGAACCCGCTCTACCACGACGCGATCGACCGCCGTCTCGCCCTGCCGCTGCACGAGGGTCCCGACAAGACCGCCACCCTCGCCGAGGCGGTCCGCCGCCACGTCCGCGCGGGCGAGACGCTCTACCTGGGCTCGGCCCACGGCCGGCCCAATCCGGCCGTCTACGAGGTGGTCCGCCAGTGGTGGGGAAAGAGCCCCGCCTTCACGCTCGCGGTGGTGGGCCTCGGCTCGCCGTGGACCGCGCTGATCCACGGCGGCCTCGTGCGCCGGGTCATCACCACGTTCATGGGCGAGGGCTACCCGTTCCCGACCCCGCAGGCGCTGATCTCCCGGGCGGTCCTCGAGGGCCGGCTCGAGGTCTCCAACTGGTCGATGCTGACCTTCCCGCTCCGCCTGCTCGCGGGGGCGATGGGCGTGCCGTTCCTCCCCACGCGCTCGCTGCTGGGCTCGAGCATGGAGGAGGACAACACGCGGAGCGGCGAGTTCCTGACCGTCGACGATCCCTTCGGCGCCGAAGGCCGCGTGGGCTACGCGAAGGCGCTGGTGCCGGACGTGGCGCTGCTGCACGCCTGGGCCGCCGACCGCGCCGGCAACGTGATCGTCGCCCCGCCGATGAACGAGAACCTGTACGGGGCGATGGCCGCGAAGAACGGCGCGATCGTCACGGTGGAGAAGATCGTCTCCACCGACTTCGTTCGCCGCCACGCCAACCTGGTGCGCCTCCCCGGGCAGTACGTGCGGGCGGTCGTGGAGACGCCGCACGGCAATCACCCGGGCGGCATGTACGGCATGAACGTGCCCGAGCTCGAGGGCTACGCGGAGGACATCGAGTGGATCCTCGAGTGCCGCCGCGCCTTCCGCAAGCCGGACACCGCGGACGCGTGGATCAAGGAGTGGATGCTCGACCTGCCCGACCACGCGGCCTACCTGGCCAAGCTCGGCTACGCCCGCATGATGGAGACGAAGGGGCGCGCCCATACCGACGCCTGGGTCTCCGAGCTCGAGACGCTCTCGCCGAAGCTGCCGGTGAGCGACACCGCGTCGCCGTCCGAGTGGATGGTGGTGGCCGCCTCGCGCATGCTCGCCGAGAAGGTGCGGGCCCGCGGCTACCAGACCTTCCTGGCCGGCGTGGGCAACTCCAACCTGGCCGCCTGGCTGGCCGCCTACCAGCTCAAGCAGGCGGGCGCCGACGTGGAGCTGATGGCCGAGACCGGCATGGTCGGCTATCTCCCGCGGCCGGCCGAGCCCTTCGTGTTCTCGTTCCGCAACTTCCCCTCGTGCAAGATGCTCACCGACATCCTGCACGTCATGGGCATCTTCATGGGCGGCCGCCACAACCAGTGTTTGGGGTCGCTCGCGGCCGGCCAGATCGACAAGCACGGCAACATCAATTCCACGATCATGCCCGGCGTCACCTACATCACCGGCTCGGGCGGCGCCAACGACATCACCTCCTCCGCGCGCGAGGTGGTGGTGTGCCTCGAGCAGTCGCCGCGGCGCTTCGTGGACAAGGTGCCCTACATCACCGCGCCGGGCCGCACGGTGCGCACCGTCGTCTCCGACCGCGGCGTGTACGAGAAGGCGGGCGAGCACGGCGAGCTGCGGCTGACCGGCCTCTTCGGCCGGGCCCCGGAAGCCGACCTGGTCCGCGCGGCCCGCGAGGCCTGCGGCTGGGACCTGCAGGTGGCGCCCACGTTTCGCCGCTTCGAGCCGCCGTCGGCCGACGAGCTCGCCCTGGTCCGTCTCTTCGACCCGCGCCGCTACTTCCTGGGCGCTTGACCTTCCGCCTCTCCCCTCCGGGGAGAGGGCAGGGGTGAGGGGGCGCCGCGCCGGGCGGCTACGACACTGCTCTCGGGCGTGGTCATCGGAGACCTTCTCGCCGGCTCCGCCCGGCTAACCCCGGTCTCGAAAGACGAGCGCGCGATGGGACTCGGGCAGGAACGCGTAGACCGTATCGTGGGTCTGATCGAAGCCGAGGGTATGGGCGCCCGGCTCGGTCCGGGTCTGTTCGATCCGCCGCAGCCCGTCCGTCTCGAAGACCTCGATCAGGCCGGGGTCTCCGATCGCGACGTAGAGGTGCCGCCGGGCCCGGTTGAAGAAGATGACGTCCGGACTCCCGGCGAGCTCCGCCCGCGCCAGCTCGACGCCCGTTCCGGCGTCGAGCGCGACCAGGGCTCCGCCGTCGCACGCGCAGAACAGCCGGCGGGCCGCGGCATCCAGGTCCAGCCCGTGCGGACCGACCGCGGCGACCGGGAAGGCGCCGGCCACCCGGTCGGGGCTGGCGCTCTCGACGATGGCGATCTGGGCCGGGTCGGCGATGTTGACGTAGAAGCACCCGGCCTCCGCGTCGAAGACCGTCCAGCGCGTTCGGCCGGCCACCGGGATGTCGGCGATCATCGCCCGGGCCCTGACGTCGACCATCGAGACCGTGAAGGATCCCGGACGCGAAGGGTCGCCCACGTTCGCGGCGAGCAGCAGGCCCCGGCCGGGATCGTAGGCCAGACCGTTCGGCTTCACGCCGACCGCCACCTTGATCAGCTCCGCCTCGTGACCGGCCGCGAAGATGCCGACCGTGTTCTCCCCGCGGTTCGAGGTGAACACCAGATCCTGCTCCTCGGAGACGAGCGCCCCCGCGACGCCTGGGAGACGTGGGAGAGAGCGCAGGTACTTGAAGGCCGCCCCGTCGATCACGTCCAGGGCGTTGTTCGCGGTGTGCGCGACGTACATCTCCCGGCGCGCCCCGTGTCCGGCGGCATGATCGAATCCGCCCGGCGCATGATGCGCGGGAAGGGGAACCTCGCCGACCTGTTCGAGGATCATTCGTCTGTTCTCCGCTACTTCTGGCTGTTGGTCTTGTCGAGGGCTGCCTTGAGCCCACGGGCGAGCTTCGCCGGGTCGTCGGTAGCCCAGAAGTGCATGTAGAAGAGCCGGGGCATGTCCATGAGGCCGTGATTGTGGATCGCGGTCACGTCGATCCCGTTCTGCCGCAAGGTCTGGGCCACGAGGTTCACCTCTTGGTCGATCAGCACGAAATCCCCGGTGATCGCCACCTTGCCGCTCGCGATCGGCTGGAAGTTCATCACCGTCGTCACCCCCATGGCGGGGAGCAAGGGGTACCCCATCTCGGTGATGGCTTCGGCGCGAGGCACGGTGATCTGGAACACGCCGCTGCCGATATCGCGCCCCGCGCGTCCCAGCGCCTGCTCGAGTTGCTTGCTGTCGAGTGCCGGACCGGGGGCCGCCGCCGAAGGCGGGCCGGCGGCGAAGGGGGTTGCGCTGGCGGACAGCGCCTGCCGGAGCGCCCTGGCCAGCTGGATGACGTCGCCGTGCCCTGCGTAGTGCATGTACATGACGTGCGGCGACATCTCGTTCAGGTGGTTGTGAACCGCGGTGACTGCGAGGCCGCCACCGAAGAGACCGGACATGACTGCGGGGATTTCCTGATCCAGCAGCACGAGGTCGCCCATCACCATGACGTCGGTCCCGGTCTGCTTGAACGCGGCGTAGGAGCCGAGGGCAAAGGAGGCCTTGACGG
>DATFGS010000456.1:0-4815 GCA_035249225.1 Candidatus Methylomirabilota bacterium
AAAGATCGCCGGGATCCGGGCGGCGCTCCCGGATCTCCGGCACGTGCTGCTGGTCGGCGACGACCGCGGGCCCACCGGGGTTCCGGGAACCCTGGACTACGCCACCCTCATGGCGCGCGCCGACGGGCGGTTCGACATCGAGCGGACGGACCCGGAGGAGATGGCGCTGCTCCATTTCACCAGCGGCACCACCGGCCGGCCCAAGGGCGCGGTGCACGTCCACGAAGCCGTCGTGGCCCATCACGTCACCGGGCGGCTCGCGCTCGACTTCCACCCGGACGACGTCTTCTGGTGCACCGCGGACCCGGGCTGGGTCACCGGGACGTCCTACGGGATCATCGCGCCGCTCACCAACGGCATCACCAGCATCGTGGACGAGGCCGAGTTCGACGCCGCGCGCTGGTACGGCATCCTGCAGGACCAGCGCGTGACAGTCTGGTATACGGCGCCGACCGCGATCCGCATGATGATGAAGACCGGTGTCGATTTGGTCCGCAAGCACGATCTCCGGACGCTCCGCTTCCTCGCCAGCGTGGGCGAGCCGCTCAACCCGGAGGCGGTCGTGTGGGGGCAGGAAGCCTTCGGCCGGCCGTTCCACGACAACTGGTGGCAGACCGAAACGGGCGGGATCATGATCGCCAACTACGCGTCCATGGACATTCGCCCCGGCTCCATGGGCCGCCCGCTGCCCGGCGTGGAGGCCGCCATCGTGCGGCGGCTCGGCGAGGACCGGGTGGCCGTCATCGCGGAGCCCGACGTGCAGGGCGAGCTGGCGCTCCGGCCCGGGTGGCCGTCCATGTTCCGCGGGTACTGGCAGGAGCCCGAGCGCTACCGCAAGTGCTTCGCGGGCGGCTTCTACCTCACCGGCGACCTGGCCCGACGGGATCGCGACGGCTACTTCTGGTTCGTCGGGCGGGCCGACGACGTGATCAAGAGCTCCGGGCACCTCATCGGCCCGTTCGAGGTCGAGAGCATGCTGATGGAGCACGAGGCGGTGGCCGAGGCGGGCGTGATCGGCAAGCCGGACCCCGTGGCGATGGAGGTGGTCAAGGCCTTCGTGTCCCTCAAGGACGGCTACGAGCCGACCGAGGAGCTCCGCCGCGACCTGCTGGCCTTCGCGCGCACCCGTCTCGGGGCGGTGGTCGCGCCCAAGGAGATCGCCTTTGCGGCGAGCCTGCCCAAGACGCGGAGCGGGAAGATCATGCGCCGTCTGCTCCGAGCCCGTGAGCTGGGGCTGCCCGAGGGCGACATCTCGACGCTCGAGGGCACGGACGCGGAGCGATGACCGACATCGATCGGGCGCGCGCCCTGTCCCTGCTCCGGCAGATGCTCCTGATCCGGCGATTCGAGGAGAAGGCCGCCGAGCTCTACAGCGTCGGCAGGATCCGCGGCTTCCTGCACCTCTATATCGGCGAGGAGGCGGTGGCGGTGGGGACCATGCAGGCCCTCACGCCGGAGGACGGGATCGTGGCGACCTACCGCGAGCACGGGCAGGCGCTCGCGCGAGGGATCCCGGCCGGCTCACTCATGGCCGAGATGTACGGCAAGGCCAACGGCTGCAGCCGCGGTCGCGGCGGCTCCATGCACTTCTTCGACGTCTCGCGGCGGTTCTACGGCGGCCACGCCATCGTCGGGGGCGGTCTCCCGGTCGCGGTGGGGCTCGCGCTCGCCGACAAGCTCCGGGCCTCGGCGCGGGTGACCGCGTGCTTCTTCGGGGACGGGGCGGTGGCCGGGGGCGAGTTCCACGAGTCGCTCAATCTGGCCGCGCTGTGGAAGCTCCCGGTGCTCTTCCTCTGCGAGAACAACCTCTACGCGATGGGCACCGCGCTGGCCCGCCACCAGTCTCAGCCCGACATCCGGCGGAAGGCCGACGCCTACGGGATGCGGTCGGACGCCGCCGACGGCATGGACGTGCTCGCGGTGGCGGAGGCCGCCCGGCGCGCCGCCGACCACGTCCGGGGGGGCCACGGCCCCTTCCTGCTGGAGCTGCGGACCTATCGCTTCCGGGCTCACTCCACCGCCGACCCGGAGCTCTACCGGAGCAAGGGCGAGGTCGCGGAGTGGAAGCAGCGCGACCCCATCGCGCTCTTCACCTCGCGGGTCCGGGCGATGGGGATCGTGAGCGAGGCCGATCTGACCTCGCTGGAAACCTCCGTCGCCGATGAGATCGTCGAGGCGGTGCGCGTGGCCGAAGCCGGGCCCTGGGAGCCGGTGGAGGACCTGACCCGGGACGTCTACACGGAGACGCCATGAGCAAGATGACCTACCGCGACGCGATCCGCTCGGCGCTGCGCGACGCGCTCCGCGACGACCCCCGCGTGTTCCTGATGGGGGAAGACGTCGGCGGCTACGGCGGCGCGTTCAAGGTCAGCCACGGGCTGCTGGAGGAGTTCGGACCCGAGCGGGTGCGCGACACTCCCCTGTCGGAGAACACGTTCCTCGGCGCCGGCATCGGCGCCGCGCTCGGCGGCATGCGCCCCGTCGTGGAGATCATGACCGTCAACTTCGCCCTGCTGGCCCTGGATCAGATCGTCAACAACGCGGCCACGCTCCGGCACATGTCGGGCGGCCAGCTCAGCGTGCCGCTCGTGGTACGCATGACCACCGGGGGCGGCCGCCAGCTCGCCGCCCAGCACTCCCACAGCCTGGAAGGCTGGTTCGGGCACATCCCGGGAATCAAGGTCGTGGCCCCCGCCGTCGCCGCGGATGCGCGGGGATTCCTGCTGGCCGCGCTCCGCGACCCGGATCCGGTCTTCATCTTCGAGCACGCGACGCTGTATCCGGTGGAAGGGGAGGTCGACGAGCGGGCCGGACCCGCCGAGATCGGCCGGGCCCTGGTGCGGCGCGCGGGCGACGCGGTGAGCCTGATCACCTACGGCGGCACCCTCGGCAAGGCGCTGCAGGCGGCCGACGAGCTCGCGGTGGAGGGCGTCGAGGCCGAGGTGGTGGACCTGCGCTCGCTGCGGCCGCTGGACACCGAGACGATCCTGGCCTCGGTGGCCAAGACCCACCGCGCGGTGATCGTGGACGAGGGCTGGCGCACGTGCAGCTTCGCCGCCGAGGTGAGCGCGCGGATCATGGAGGGCGGCTTCTACAGCCTGGACGCGCCGGTCGCCCGCGTGTGCAGCGCCGAGGTGCCGATGCCGTACGCCAAGCACATGGAGGACGCGGCACTGCCGCAGGTGCCGGCCATCGTGGACGCGGTCAAGGCGATGCGGGTCGGCCATGGCTGAGTTCCTGATGCCGATCCTGACCGCGGACATGAGCGCCGGCACGCTCGTCGAGTGGCGCAAGAAGCCCGGCGACGCGCTCGAGCGCGGCGACATCATCGCCGTCGTGGAGACCGACAAGGGTCTCATCGACATCGAGGTCTTCACGCCCGGCGTGCTCGAGCGCATCGTCGTCCCGCCGGGGACGACCGTCCCCACCGGCACCGTGCTGGCGATCGTTCGTGACGGGGCGCCGACCGGAGCGTCTCCCGCGCCCGCCGCGCCCCCGCCCGGGCCGGCTTCGGCCCCGTCTCCGGTGGTCCCGGCCCCGCCGCCCGCGCCCGACCGGCTCAAGATCTCGCCCCTGGCGCGGAAGCTCGCGGCGGAGCTCGGCGTCGATCCGACCACGGTGCGGGGGTCGGGAGCGGGTGGCGCGATCCGGCGTGAGGACATCGAGCAGGCGGCGGCCGCCCGGGTCGCGACCCCCGCCGAGAAGCCCCGGGTGGCGCTCGATCGGCAGGCCCGGCTGCGGCAGGCGATCGGAGCCGCCATGGCCCGGTCCAAGCGCGAGATCCCCCACTACTACCTCGCCACCACCATCGACATGCAGCGGGCGATGACCTGGATGGCCGAGCAGAACCTCACGCGGCCGGTCACCGACCGGCTCCTCTACGGCGTCCTGCTCATCAAGGCGGTGGCGCTCGCGCTGAAGGAAGTCCCGGAGCTGAACTCGGTGTGGCGGGGAAGCGAGGCGGTCCGGAGCGAGCCCATCCACGTGGGCGTGGCCATCTCGCTGCGCGGGGGAGGCCTGGTCGCGCCCGCGCTCCACGACACCGCCGGCCAGAGCCTGGGGGATCTGATGCGGCAGCTCCGCGACCTGGTCCAGCGCGCGCGGAGCGGCGGGCTGCGGAGCTCGGAGCTCTCCGATTCGACGATCACGGTCACCAGCCTCGGCGAGCAGGGCGTGGAGACCGTCTTCGGCGTCATCTTCCCGCCTCAGGTCGCCATCGTGGGCTTCGGCAAGCTCGTCGAGCGGCCGTGGGCCGTGGACGGACAGCTCGTGGCCCGGCCCGTCGTCACCGCCACCCTCTCCGCCGACCATCGCGTGAGCGACGGTCACCGCGGCGGCCTCTTCCTGGCCGCGGTGGACCGGCGGCTGCAGGCGCCGGCGCTCCTGTGACCCGCGACGAGATCCGGGCCACCGTGCTGCGCACGCTCGGCGAGATCGCGCCCGAGGCGGATCTGTCCACGCTCGAGGGCGACGTCTCCTTCCGGGACCAGCTCGACGTGGATTCGATGGACCTGCTGAACTTCGTCATCGCCCTGCACGCCGCGCTCCACGTGGACATCCCGGAGGCGGACTACCCGCGCCTGGCCACGCTGGACGGCTGCGTGAGCTACCTGGCCGCCGCGGGGGCCCGATGAACGGGCCGGGACGACGCGCTACCACTTCACGTCGCGGATCCCGAGCCAGTAGCCGAGGTGATTGACGAGCACGTGGCCGGCGACGCTCAGCAGCACGATGGTGACGACGTCGGCGCCCGACAGCGCCGCTGCGCCCCAGACGAGCGCGAGCGCGCCCAGCACGAAGTCGATCTGGTCCCAG
>DATFGS010000457.1:0-1392 GCA_035249225.1 Candidatus Methylomirabilota bacterium
CGCCCCAGGTGACGCCGCGCACCCACACCACCGCCGCGGTGTCGGTCACCTCGCCCACCGTGACCAGCAGGTCCGGCTCCGCGGCGGCCGCGGGCCAGGCGAGCACCGCGCCCAGGAGCAGGACGAGGCGGAGCGAACGCAACGCGCGGCCCACGTTGAGCGGCCGGGCCCGCGGGCTCAGACCATCGGGTCGTAGTTGAAGAACTGCCCCGAGGTGTCGAGCGGCGCGAGGTGGTGCCGGAGCGTGCCGGGGAACATGGCGGCGAGGCGCTCGGGCGTCCACCCGAGGTCGTGGTGGATGCTCCGCAGCGGGCGCATGTGGCCGAACAGCATGACCTCCTTGCCGCGCACCCCGAAGACCTGGCCCGAGATCTCCTTGGCCTCGTCGCTGGCCAGGAATACCGCGACCGGGGCGATGTGCTCCGGGCCCATCTTCTTGATCTTCTCGACCCGCGCCCTCTGGGCCTCGGTCTCGGTGGGGATGGTGCCGATCATGCGCGTCCACGCAAAGGGGGAGATGCAGTTGGCGGTGACGTTGTAGCGGGCCATGTCGAGCGCCACCACCTTGGTGAAGCCCACGATGCCGAGCTTGGCCGCCGCGTAGTTGGCCTGCCCCACATTGCCCACGAGCCCCGAGGTCGACGTCATGTTGATGATGCGTCCCCACTTGCGCTCCCGCATGTGCGGGACCGCGGCGCGAGTGACCGCGAAGGTGCCCTTGAGATGGGTGTCGATGACCCCGTCCCACTCCTCCTCGGTCATGTTGAAGATCATGCGGTCGCGGAGGATGCCCGCGTTGTTGACCACGATGTCCACGTGGCCGAAGTGGTCGAGCGCGGTCTGGACGATGCGCTGCCCGCCCGCCATACTTGCCACCGAGTCGTAGCTGGCCGCGGCCTGGCCGCCCTGCCCCTTGATCTCGTTGACCACGTCGTCGGCCGGGCCGCGCGCGTCGCCGGCGCCGTCCGAGCTCCCGCCGTAGTCGTTCACCACCACCTTGGCTCCGTGCTTCGCCATGAGCAGCGCGATCTCGCGGCCGATGCCGCGCGCCGCGCCCGTCACCACCGCGACCTTGTCCTTGAGCATCATGGCCGAGAGCCTCCCTGGGGTATTCAGATGACGCTTTTCGCGGCGAGCGAGTCGATCTCCGCGGTCGTGAAGCCGGCCTCGGCGAGCACCTCGCGGCTGTGCTCGCCCAGCAAGGGCGCGGGGGTGCGGATGGTGCCCGGGGTCTTCTCGAGCTTCACCGGGGTGGCCACCGTCTTGAAGGTGCCCGCGCGCGGATGATGCTGCTCGGTGATGAAGCCGGTGGCCGCCACCTGCGGGTGCCGGACCAGCATCGGGTAGTCGTTGATCGGGGCGCAGAGCACGTCGGCCTGCTCGAGCACGTCC
>DATFGS010000458.1:0-1108 GCA_035249225.1 Candidatus Methylomirabilota bacterium
CGGCGCGTCCGCGGGCGCGGGGGCCGCGGCGGCCGCGGGCGCGGCCACCGCCTGCACTCGCGCCTCCGGAATGCCCTCCACCTTGGTGAGCCGCTCGCGGGTCACGTCCAGCCGGCGCTGGCGCAGCTCGGTGAGCGGCCCGGTCGGCTCCGGCTCGCGCTTGCGCAGCAGCACGAGCTGCTCCTCCACCGACATCGGGAGCTGGGCGTCCTTGACGACGACCTGGTAGTAGCGCCGCAGCGCGGTCGCCTGGTCCGCGATCCCCTGCTCCTGTTGGAACTTCTGCAGGCGCGCCGCCACCGCGCGCTCCTTGAGGGTCTCGACGTCGGCGGGCGAGGTCACCGAGGCCAGGGTCAGGCTCACGTAGGGTGAGCGGCGGAGGAAGTCGGCGACCCGGACGGTCTGGCGCTCCAGCTCCGGGCTCAGCACCGCGCTGCCCGCCGCGAAGACCACCGGATCCACCTTGATCTCGTCGATCTTGTCGCCGCTCGTGAAGAGGCCGCCGATGGCCCGGAAGGGCGCCTTCAGGATGTTGACGATGACGTTCCGGACCGCGGTCCAGATCGCGTCGCTGAAATCGAACTGCTTGTCGGTGAGGGTGCCGGTGATGGGCACGTTGACGTGGATGTTGCCGTCGCCGTCCTTGAGCAGGGCCACGACCAGCCCCAGCGGCAGGCCGATCCGCTTCTTGACCTCGTCGGATTCCTTGGCGGGCGCGACCCGCAGGTTGCCGACCAGGATGTCGTTCTTGGCGTCGAGCTTGTCCTGCTCGATCTTGTACTCGAGCTTGGTGGTCAGCTCGCCGCGCCGGATGATCCAGCCGAGCATGCCCTCCATGTAGGGATTGGCCGCGGGCAGAGCCAGCTTCTTCAGCTCGCCCACCATGTCCACGTAGGTGGGCGCGCCGATCGCGGACAGGTCGCCGCGAAGGTCCAGCGCCGAGTCGCCGCCGATGAGCGCCTGCACGAGCAGGTTGGCCCGCTGGCTCTTCTTGTTGGAGAGGTCCTTGACCGTCACCGTCAGCTTGGAGATGTCCTGGGAGAACGGCGGCTTGGTCGTGTTGTCGAGGAACCGCACGTACCCGTCCTCGACCACGATCTCCTTGAAG
>DATFGS010000459.1:0-2296 GCA_035249225.1 Candidatus Methylomirabilota bacterium
CGCCGCGTCGCCGTCGGCGGGCGGGCGCGTGGAGTTCGGCATCGGCGGGGAGGTCGACTGAGCGCTCTGCTATACTACGCGCGTTCGTCGCTCCGAGGAGGTGCGCGGTGGCTCACTACGTCATGCTGAGTTCGTTGAGCGAGTCCGGGCGCAAGGTGCTCAACGCCCGGCCCGGCTGGATCCGCAAGGTCAATCGCGAGCTGTCCCGGCGGGGCGCCCGCGTCATCGCCCAGTACGCGGTGCTCGGGCCCTACGACTTCGTCACGATCCTGGAAGCGGCCGACAACGAGACGGTCTCCTCCATCTCGATCGAGATGGGCGCGCGCGGCTCGGTGCAGATGATGACCATGCCCGCCATCCCCCTCGACACCTTCATCAGTCGCCTCGAGCGGAGCCGATCCGCCGCGGGGCGGAAAGGGAAGCGTCGCCGATCGTGAAAGTCCTCGCGCTCCACCCCGAGAAGTGCACCGGGTGCCTGCGGTGCGAGCTGGCCTGCTCCTACATGCAGACCGGCCTCTTCCAGCCGTCCAAGTCGGTGATCCGGGTCTCGCCCTTCGAGGGTTACACCTCCTACGCCCCGTACACCTGCACCCAGTGCGCGGAGGGCTGGTGCATGACCGCGTGCCCGGTGGGAGCGATCCAGATCAACGCGGCGGGCGCCAAGGACGTGGTGGACGACACGTGCGTGGGGTGCAAGCTGTGTACGATCGCGTGCCCCTACGGCACGATGTTCTACGACGGCGACACCCAGAAGGCCTACAAGTGCAACCTGTGCGGCGGCGCCCCCGCGTGCGCCTCCGCCTGCCCGACCGAGGCGATCACCTTCGAGGACGTGGAGACCGCCGACTGGATCGGGGACTTCGCGGCCGAGCGCACCGCGCGGGTGCTCGCGGTGGAGGCCCGCTGATGGCGGCCCGGCACCTCATCGTCGGCGGCGGTACCGCGGGGCTGAACGCGATCCGGACGATCCGCGAAGAAGAGCGCATGCGGGGGGTGGACCCGTCGGAGATCACCCTGGTGTCCGCGGAGCGCCCGTACTCCCGGATGGTGCTGCCGTACTACCTCTGGGGGACCATCTCCGAGAGCCATGTGTATACCGCGCCGCCCGCCTCGCTGACCGCCTGGAAGGTGAAGGCCCTGGTGGGGCGCAAGGCCAAGGCCCTCGACCCGGCCGCGCGGACCCTGACCCTGGACGACGACGCCAAGGTCGAGTTCGACGATTGCCTGATCGCCACCGGCTCGCGGGCGGCCAAGGCGCCGATCCCGGGGGCGGACGGCCCCGGGATCCACTGCTTCTGGACCCTCGACGAGGCCAAGGACGTGGTGGCGGGCATCGCGCCGGGCAGCCGGGTGGTCATGGTGGGGGCCGGCTTCATCGCGTTCACGATCCTCAACGCGATCCTGGCCCGCGGGGCCAAGCTCACGATCGTGGAGGTCGCTCCGCGCATCCTGCCCCGCATGGTGGACGACGCCTGCGCGGGCATCGTGCAGCGGTGGCTCGAGGATCACGACGTGGCGGTGCGCACCGGCGCCACCGTGACGAAGATCGAGCCGGCGGGGGGCCGACGGAAGCTCTCCTTCAAGAAGGGCGAGCCGCTCACCGCCGACCTGGTGATCATGGCGACCGGCATCCGCACCAACCTCGAGTGGCTGCAGGGCTCGGGCATCGAGATGGGCGCCGAGGCCCCCGGCGGCATCATCGTGGACGATCACCTGCGCTCGAGCGTGAAGACGGTCTACGCGGCGGGCGACGTGGCGTGCGGGCGCAACCTGATCACCAGCGCGGCCGAGGTCCACGCCATCGAGCCGACCGCCCAGGAGCACGGGCGCGTGGTCGGCGCCAACATGACGGGCCGCGACGTGGCCTATCGCGGCAGCCTGCTCATGAACATCGTGGAGGTCGCGCACCTCGATGTGGCCTCCTTCGGCCAGTGGGAGGATCCGAAGGCCGAGGTCTACACCGCGCTGCGGGCCGGGCGCTCGGAGTACCGCAAGCTGCTCTTCCACGGCGGCCGCCTCACCGGGGCGGTGATCTGCGGGCCCGCCGAGGCGGTGTGGACCACCAACGACGTCGGCATGCTGAAGGGCCTCGTCTACTCGGGCGTGGATCTCTCGACCTGGAAGGCGCATTTGAAGGCGAATCCGTTCGACATCAAGCCTGCGTTCATCGCGCTGCACACGACCTCGCGGCTGCTGCCCCAGACCATCCTGGGCCGGCCGTCTCAATCACCCCAGCTCCCCCAAACGGTGGCCCTATGAGCCCGACCGCGACCACGACCCGTGCCGCCGCCAAGCC
>DATFGS010000460.1:0-12316 GCA_035249225.1 Candidatus Methylomirabilota bacterium
CAGCGGCTGGGCGTGGCGCTGGCGGACGAGCTCTTGGCCAAGGGGGCGAAGGCGGTTCTCGATGCGAGTCGCGGGTGATCAAGTGATGACCGAGGCGAGGGGGGATAAACCCCTGGCCGGACGAGTGGTCCTGGTGACCAGAGCGCGTGAACAGGCGGGCGTGTTCGCCGAGCTGCTGGAGGCGGCCGGCGCGCGGGTGATGCTCGTGCCGACCATTGCCATCGAGCCTCCGGATTCCTGGGCACCGCTCGACGCCGCGCTCGCCGAGGAGCACGACTGGGCCGTGTTCACGAGCGTCAACGGCGTGGCCATGGTTCGGCGCCGGATCGAGGCCACCGGGCGGGGGCGGGCGCTGCTCGAGCAGAGCCGGCTGGCCGCCATCGGCCCCGCGACGGCGGGCGCGCTGCGTGACTGGGGGCTGACCGCGGAGATCGTGCCCGGCGAGTACGTCGCCGAGGGTCTGCTCGACGCCCTGCGGCCTCTGCTGGCGCCGGGCGCCCGCGTGCTGCTTCCCCGCGCGGCGGAGACCCGCGACGTCCTGGTGCGCGAGCTGACCGCGCACGGGGCCCACGTGACCGAGGTGGCCGCCTACCGGACGCGCGCGGCCACCGAGCACGCGGCGGGACTGCGCGAGGCGCTCGCGGAGGGCCGTGTGGACGTGGTGACGTTCACCAGCTCTTCCACGGTGCGGAGCTTCTGCGCCCTCTTCGGCCCCGCCGAGCTGGCGCGGCTCCTCCGCGGCGTGACCGTCGCCTGCATCGGTCCCATCACGCGGGCCACCGCCGAGGGGCGCGGGCTCGCCACGCAGATCGTCCCCGGGGACTACACGATCCCGGCCCTGGCCCGCGCCATCGTGACCCACTTCGAGCCCGCAAGGAGCTAGCGCATGCCGTTCCCCGTCTACCGTCCCCGCCGGCTTCGCGAATCGCCGCTGCTGCGCTCCATGGTGCGCGAGACCGCGCTGCGCATCGACGATTTCGTCTACCCGCTCTTCGCGGTCCACGGCCGCGGGGTGCGCGAGCCCATCTCCTCGATGCCCGGCCAGTACCGGCTCTCCATCGACGAGCTGCTCAAGGAGTGCAAGGACGCCGCCTCCATGGGGATCCCGGCGGTGCTGCTGTTCGGGCTGCCGCGCGACAAGGACCCGCGGGGCACCGAGGCGTACGCGGAGGACGGGATCATCCAGCAGGCGGTCCGGGCGGTGAAGGACACCATCCCGGACCTGCTGGTGATCACCGACGTGTGCCTGTGCGAGTACACGAGTCACGGACACTGCGGGGTGGTGGAGGACGGCCGGGTCAAGAACGACCCGACGCTCGAGCTGATCGCGCGCACCGCGGTCTCCCACGCGGAGGCCGGCGCGGACCTGATCGCGCCGTCGGACATGATGGACGGCCGGGTCGCCGCGATCCGGGAGGGCCTCGACGAGTCGGGCTTCACGGAGACGCCGATCATGGCCTACTCGGCGAAGTACGCCTCCGCCTTCTACGGCCCCTTCCGGGAGGCGGCGGACTCCACCCCGCAGTTCGGCGACCGGCGCTCCTACCAGATGGATCCCGCCAACGTGATGGAGGCGATGCGGGAGGTCGCGCTCGACGTGGACGAGGGTGCCGACATCGTGATGGTGAAGCCGGCGCTGCCGTACCTCGACGTGATCGCGCGGGTCAAGGGCGAGTTCGGGCTCCCGGTGGCCGCCTACTCGGTCTCGGGCGAGTACGCGATGCTCAAGGCGGCCGGCCAGCTCGGCTGGCTCGACGAGGACCGCGCGGTGCTGGAGGCACTGACCGGCATCCGGCGGGCCGGCGCCGACATCATCATCACCTACTTCGCGAAGGACGCGGCGCGGCTCATCGAGCAGGGCCGCGCGTGAGGATCTCGGCGAAGGGCGAGTACGCCATCAAGGCGATGGTGGACCTCGCCCTGCACGACGGCCAGGATCTCCAGCCGATCCAGGACGTCGCGGCCCGCCAGGGCATCCCGCAGCGCTACCTCGAGCAGGTCCTGCTCCAGCTCAAGCGCTCCGGGTTCCTCTACGCGCGCCGCGGCTCGGCGGGCGGCTACCGGCTGAGCCGGCCGCCGGACCAGGTCACGGTGGGCGCGCTCCTGCGCGCGGTGGACGGCCCGTCGGCGGGACCGGACGCGCCGCGGCGGGGCGGGCGCGGGGAGGATGCGGCGGCCGGGCTCCACGAGCTCTGGCAGGAGATCGAGGAAGCGGTCGCGTCCGTGGTGGACCGCACCACGCTCGACGATCTGCGGCGGCGGGCCCTCGATCGCCGGCGCGCGGCGCGCCCGATGTACCACATATGACCACGAAGCGAGCGGCCCCGCCGGGGCGGCCGAGGATGGCGGGCTCGGTGCTGGAGCTGGTGGGCGGCACCCCGCTGGTGCGCCTCAACCGCATCCCGAGGACGGGCGGCGCCATCGTGCTGGCCAAGCTCGAATCGCTCAACCCGGGCGGGAGCGTCAAGGACCGCATCGCGCTGGCCATGGTCGAGGACGCGGAGCGGCGCGGGGTGCTCAAGGCGGGCGCGACCCTGGTGGAGCCCACGAGCGGCAATACCGGGATCGGGCTCGCGATGGTGTGCGCGGTGCGCGGCTACCGCCTGATCCTCACCATGCCCGACGACATGAGCGCGGAGCGGCAGCGGCTGCTGGCGCGCTTCGGCGCCGAGATTCACCTGACCCCCGCCATCGAGGGCATGACCGGCGCGGTCTTCGCGGCCCAGGAGATCTGCCGCGAGCATCCCGAATACTTCATGCCGATGCAGTTCGAGAATCCCGCCAATCCCGAGGCGCATCGCCGCACCACCGCGCTCGAGATCCTGGACGCCACCGAGGAGCGCCTCGACGTCTTCGTCGCGGCGGTCGGCACCGGGGGCACCGTGACCGGCGTGGGGGAGGTGCTCAAGGAGCGGCTGCCCGGGGTGCGCGTGGTCGGGGTGGAGCCGGCGCGCTCGCCGGTGCTGTCCGGCGGCCGCTTCCGGCCGCACGGCATCCAGGGGATCGGCGCCTCCTTCGTGCCGGGCATCCTGAATCGTTCCGTGCTCGACGACATCATACAGGTGCGCGACGAGGACGCGACGTCGATGGCCCGGCGGCTCGCCCGCGAGGAGGGCCTGCTGGTGGGCATCTCGTCCGGGGCCAACGTGTTCGCGGCCTGCCAGGTCGCGGAGACGCTGCCCGCGGATCGGGTCGTGGTCACGGTGCTGTGCGATACTGGCGAGCGCTATCTGAGCGTCACCTTCTAGGAGAGCGGCCATGAGTGTTCAGGTCTACATCCCGACGCCGTTCCGCCGCGCGACCAAGAACGCGGACCGGGTCGCCGTCGAGGCGCCCGACGTGAAGGGCCTCCTCGACGAGCTCGAGGATCAGTTCGGCGGCCTGAAGGGCCTGGTGCGCAACGACCAGGGTGAGGTGCACCATCACGTGAACATCTACGTGAACAACGAGGCGATCGAGGCCCTGCAGGGGCTCGAGACGACGCTCCGCGATGGGGACGAGGTGTCGATTATTCCAGCCCTGGCGGGCGGCCGAGGGTGATCGCGGCGGGATGATCCTGACCCCCGAGGAGCTCGACCGCGTGCGCGCGCAGGCCGAGGCCGAGTATCCCGCGGAATGCTGCGGTGTGCTGCTGGCCCGCTCCGCGCCCGTGCCCGACCGGGCGCTGATGCCCTGCCGCAACATCCAGGACGAGCTGCACGCGCAGGATCCGGTGCGGCACCCGCGGAACTCGCGGACCGCCTACTTCATCGACCCCAAGGACCTGCTCGCCATCGGCCGCCGCGAATCGCAGGGCTACCGGGTCGCCACCATCTACCACTCGCACATCGACACCGGCGCGTACTTCTCGCCCACCGATCGGCAGAACGCGCTCGTGAACGGCGAGCCCGCCTATCCGGATGCGGTCTACGTGGTGGTCTCGGTGCTCGAGGGCCGCGTCGTGGACGCGGCCGCCTTCGTCTGGGATACCGCCGCCCACGATTTCGTCTCCGTCGAGCTCTCGAAGACCTGAGCGGACCCCGTGCCCGACTCCGAAGCTCTCTTCGCGGCCGCGCAGCGCCTGATGCCGGGCGGCGTCAACAGCCCGGTGCGCGCCTTCCGCGGCGTGGGCGGCACGCCCTTCTTCGTGGCCCGCGCCGAGGGCGCGCGGCTCACCGACGTGGACGGCCGCTCCTACGTGGACTTCCTGGGCTCGTGGGGCCCGCTGATCCTCGGGCACGCGGCGGCGCCGGTGGTCGAGGCGGTGAGCGAGGCGGTCCGGCGGGGCACCAGCTACGGCGCGCCGACCGCGGGCGAGGTGGAGATGGCCGAGCTCATCCAGCGCGCGGTGCCCAGCATGGAGATGATGCGGCTCGTCTCCTCGGGGACCGAGGCGGCGATGAGCGCGCTCCGCGTGGCCCGCGGCGCCACCGGCCGCGACTTCATCCTCAAGTTCGACGGCTGCTACCACGGCCACGCCGACAGCCTGCTCGTCAAGGCGGGTTCGGGCGGCGCGACCTTCGGGGTGCCCGACAGCCTGGGCGTGCCGCCCGCGCTCGCGGCGCTGACCCTCACGGTGCCGTTCAACGACCTGGACGCGGTCCGCCGCCAGCTCGAGGGGCATCCGGGCCAGGTCGCGGCGGTGATCGTGGAGCCGGTGGCCGGCAACATGGGCGTGGTGCCGCCCGCGCCCGGCTTCCTGGCCGGCCTGCGCGACCTCACCACGCGCCACGGCAGCCTCCTGATCTTCGACGAGGTGATCACCGGCTTCCGCGTCGGCTGGGGCGGCGCCCAGGCCCGCTACGGGGTGCGCCCGGACCTCACCTGCCTCGGCAAGATCATCGGCGGCGGGCTCCCGGTCGGCGCCTACGGGGGATCGCGCGCGGTGATGGAGCGCGTCTCACCGCTCGGCGGCGTCTACCAGGCGGGCACGCTCTCCGGCAATCCGCTGGCGGTGGCCGCGGGCCTGGCCACGCTGCGGGCCCTCGAGCGCCCGGGCGTCTACGAGCGGCTCGAGGCCCTGGGCGCCCGGGTCGAGCGCGACGTGACCGAGGCCGCCGCCGCGGCGGGCGTCCCGGTGGTGATCAACCGGGTCGGGTCGATGCTCACCGTGTTCTTCGCGGACGGCCCGGTCACCGACTACGCCTCCGCCAAGCGCGCGGACACCGCGCGCTACGCTCGGTACTTCCACGCCATGCGCGAAGGGGGCGTGTTCCTCGCCCCGTCGCAGTTCGAGGCCGCGTTCGTGTCGCTGGCGCACGGGGAGGACGATCTCGCCGCCGCGGCGCGCGCGTGCCGGGGGGCGATGGGGAAGGCGCGGTAGGAACTCGGCGGCGATCCACGACGGGTCATCCGCCGCGGGCTGCTTGCCCTTAGCTGCCCTTCTTGTATCCGCTCGGCTCGCCTTCGGCTGCACCTCGCCAAGCTACTGCCCCGGTCAAGTGCCCCGCTTGTACGCAAGCTTGTTGACACCCGGATTTTCCACGTGATAGGGTTCACAAGGCTGGAGCCCGGAAACACCTTTTTTGCCCCGGTCTTCATCCACGGCACGCCTTTAAGAAGCACGTCCAGCTGGGCTGCGTCGCCTGCCACCGAGTAGGGCGGAGGAGTGGATGAGCGGGATGGATCGTCGGTCGTTCTTCAAGATCGTGGCCACCACCGGCGCGGCTGCGGCGGTCGGCGGCTGCGGACAGTCGGCCGGGCAGCTCATCCCGTACGTCGTGCCGCCGGACAACATCGTCCCCGGTATCCCGGCCTACTTCTCGAGCGTGTGCCGTGAGTGTCCGTCCGGCTGCGGCATCATCGCCAAGAACCGCGACGGCCGCGTCATCAAGCTCGAGGGCAATCCCGATCACCCATCCAATACCGGAGCCCTCTGCGCGCTGGGGCACGCGGGCCTGCAGGCCCTCTACCATCCGGACCGCTTCCGCGGCCCGCTGAGCGGCGGCAAGCCCGTCGCGTGGGCCGACGCGGAGAAGCAGATCGCCGACAAGCTGGGCGGCCTCGCGAAGGGCAAGCAGGGCGCGCGGGTCGCGGTGGTGAGCGGGCTCGAGACTGGCAGTCTCGCCCGCCTGATGGACGAGTGGGTGCGGCTGCTCGGTGCCCGGGCGCGCATCGCGTACGAGCCGCTCGGCCACGAGGCCCTGCGCGCCTCGAATCGCGTGGCCTTCGGCCGCGACGCGATCCCGGACTACGCGATCGGGGAGGCCACCTACCTGGTCTCCTTCGGCGCGGACTTCCTCGAGACGTGGCTGAACAGCGAGGGCTACACCGCGGACTTCGCGCGGATGCACGCCTTCTTCCAGGGCAAGCAGGGGACGTTCGTCCACGTCGAGCCGCGCATGTCGCTGACCGCGGCCAACGCGGACGAGTGGCTGCGGAACGCGCCCGGCACCGAGGGCGCGATCGCGCTCGCGATGCTCAAGGTGATCGTGGACGAGGGCCTGCAGGCGCCCGGCGTCGACCTCACCACGCTGCGCGCCGCCGTCCGCGCCGCCGACGTGGAGGGGGCCGCCACCGCCTCCGGTGTCCCCGCGGAGGCGATCAAGAAGGTCGCCCGGGATCTCGCCAAGGCGAAGGCCGGGCTCGTGCTGGGAGGCGGCATGGCCGCGACCTCGACCACCTCGACCGAGGCGCTCGTCGCGGTCAACCTGCTCAACGCGGCGATCGGCGCGGTGGGCACCCGCGTGCGGTTCGGCACCGCGTCGCCCTTCAGCCGGGTGAGCCCGTACTCGGACATGGTGGCGCTGACCCAGGCGATGGCCGCCGGCCAGATCGAGGTGCTCCTGCTGGTGGACGTCAACCCGGTCTACGCGCTGCCGCCCAAGTCGGGCTTCGCAGAAGCCCTGGCCAAGGTTCCGCTCGTCGTCTCGCTCGCGAGCCGGCCCAACGAGACCACCGCGCGGGCGCACCTGGTGCTGCCGACGCTGCACCCGCTCGAGTGCTGGGGCGACTACGCCTCCGAGGACGGCGTGCTCGGGCTCATGCAGCCGACGATGGGGCCCGTGCAGATCGACGGCAAGGCGATCGACGGCAAGGCCACCGGCGACGTCTTCCTCAGTGTCGGCCGCCAGGCCCTGGGGCTCGAGGAGGGCAAGGGCCCGCTGAAGTGGGCCACCTTCCAGGACTTCGTCAAGGAAGAGTGGCAGAAGACCGCGAAGGACCATGGCACGACCGGGCCCTTCGCCGAGTTCTGGGAGGGCGCCCTCCGCCGCGGCGGCGTGTGGCGCGCCGGCCCGGCTCCCGCCGTCTCGCTTCGCCCGGAGGCTGGACGCATCCAGGCCGCGGTTCCCAAGCTCGAGGGCAGCGGCTCGCACGCGCTCGTGGTCTATCCGTCGAGCCGCTTCTACGACGGCCGTGGCGGCGACCTGCCGTGGCTGCACGAGGTGCCGGACGGAGTCACCGGGGTGGCGTGGGACTCGTGGGTCGAGATTCCCGCCGAGACCGCCAAGCAGATGGGCATCGCCCGCGGTGATCTGGTCAAGGTCACCTCCCCGCACGGCGCGATCGAGCTGCCCGCCTACCCGACCGAGCTCGTCCACGCCGGCGCGGTGGCGGTGGCGATGGGGCAGGGACACAAGTACGCCGGCACCTACGCGCAGCAGGGCAACGCCGCGACCGGGACCCAGAGCCAGGCGAACTTCCTGAACGTGGGGGCCAATCCAATCGAGCTGCTGCCCGCGGCGCCGGACCCGTCCTCGGGCGGCCTGCCGCTGCTCGCGGTGAAGGTCTCGCTCGCCAAGACCGGTGGGCGGCGGCCGCTGGCGATCCCGCAGGCCCAGTTCGACCAGGACGATCGCGAGATCGCCCAGTGGGTGGAGCTCGGTGCCGCGCGCGAGCTCGAACTGCGGGGCAAGCCGGCCGAGCATGCGGACCATCCCCGCATGTACCCGACGGTGAAGTATCCGGAGTACCGCTGGGGCATGACGGTGGACGTGGACCGCTGCACCGGCTGCCAGGCGTGCGTGGTCGCCTGCCAGAGCGAGAACAACGTGCCGACGGTGGGGAAGGCCCAGGTCGCCTACGGGCGCATCCAGCACTGGCTGCGCGTGGAGCGCTGGCAGGAGGGCACCCCGGCCAAGCCGGTCAACATGTTCCTCCCCATGTTCTGCCAGCACTGCGAGATCGCCCCGTGCGAGCCGGTGTGCCCGGTGTACGCGGCGTACCACACCCGCGAGGGCCTCAACGGGCAGGTCTACAACCGCTGCGTGGGCACGCGCTACTGCGGCAACAACTGCCCCTACCACGTGCGCAAGTTCAACTGGTTCAACTACACGTGGACCGCGCCGCTCGACCTGCAGCTGAATCCGGACGTCACGGTGCGCCAGCTCGGCGTGATGGAGAAGTGCACCATGTGCGTGCAGCGCATCGAGGGCGCCAAGAGCGCGGCGCGGGAGGCGGGCCGGTCGGTGCGCGACGGGGACATGCAGACCGCGTGTCAGCAGACGTGCCCGACTCAGGCCATCACCTTCGGCAACCGGAAGGACGGCGAGTCGCTCGTGTCCAAGCACTCGCACTCGGCCCGGAGCTACCAGGTCCTCCACGAGCTGGGCACGCTTCCCGGCGTGAGCTATCTCAAGAAGGTCGTCCGCGCCGCGCCGGCGGGCGAGCACGGGAAGGCGGGCCACTAGCATGAGCGCGCCTCCCGCCCAGAGCGCGACCGCGCCCGCCCAGGCCACCTGGGCCGACGTCAACCGTGACGTCATCCGCACCATCGGCATGCCGAGCGACCGGTACTTCGCCTGGCTCTGCCTGGTGGTCCTGATCCTCTGCGCGGGCTTCGGCGCGTGGACCTACCAGATCTGGGTGGGCATCGGGGCGGCGGGCAAGCGCACCCCCGTGATGTGGGCGATGTACATCACCACGTTCGTGTTCTGGATCGGCATCGGGCACGCGGGGACCCTGATCTCCGCGGTCCTCTACCTGTTCCGGGCGAGGTGGCGGACCTCCATCTACCGGGGGGCGGAGGCGATGACCGTGTTCGCGGTCATGACCGCGGGCCTGTTCCCGCTGATCCACGCCGGCCGCATGTGGTTCGCCTACTGGCTGATGCCGTATCCCAACCAGCGTTACCTATGGCCCAACTTCAAGTCGCCGCTGGTCTGGGACGTGTTCGCGATCTCGACCTACCTGACGATCAGCGTGGTCTTCTTCATCGTGGGGCTGGTGCCGGACATCGCGGCCCTGCGCGACAACGCGACCGGCTTCAAGCGGAAGATCTACGCGGTGCTCTCGCTCGGATGGGAGGGCTCGGACCACCAGTGGCGCCACTACCGTCGCGGCTACGGCCTCCTCGCCGCGCTCGCCACCCCGCTCGTGCTCTCGGTGCACAGCGTGGTGTCCTTCGACTTCGCGATGGCCCTGGTGCCGGGCTGGCACTCCACCCTGTTCCCCCCGTTCTTCGTGGACGGGGCCATCTTCTCCGGGTTCGCGATGGTGCTGGTGCTGATCCTGCCCATGCGCTACCTGTTCAACTGGTACCCCTACATCACCGACAAGCACCTGGACGCGATGGCGAAGCTCACCCTCGTGACCAGCCTGGTGCTGACCTACTTCTACGTCTGCGAGGTCTTCACCGCGTGGTACTCGGGGGATCACTTCGAGCGGGCCAGCGTGTTCGCCAAGGCGAGCAAGCAGTACGCGTGGGCGTACTGGGGCATGTACTTCTGCAACTGCCTGGTGCCCCTCGTGCTGTTCATCCGCCGGGCCCGCACCCACGTGGTGACGCTCTACGTGGTCTCGATCTTCGTGCTGATCGGCATGTGGCTCGAGCGCTTCAACATCATCGTCCCCGGTCTCGCCCACGACTTCTACCCCTACACGTGGGGGACGTACTATCCGACGATCACCGACTCCGCTATCGTCATCGGCTCCTTCGCCTGGTTCTTCCTGCTCTTCCTGGGGTTCATCCGCGTGATGCCGTCGCTGTCGATCGTGGAGGTCAAGGAAGTGCTGCCGCATCCCCTGAAGCACGCCGGCCACGGGGGCCACCACTGAGATGACGACGACCGCCAACGTGCTGGGCGTCTTCGCCCACGTGGACACCACGCTGCAGGCCATCCGCGATCTGCGGGCCAAGGGCTTCTCGAACCTCACCGTCTACACCCCGGTGCCGGTGGAGGAGATCGAGCACGAGATCGACAAGGTCGAGCCCCTCTCCAAGGTGCGCCTCTTCACGGTGGTGGGCGCCCTGACCGGGACCGCGACCGGCTTCTTCCTCACGATCTGGTCGTCGCTCAAGTGGGAGCTGGTGACCGGCGGCAAGGCGCCGGTGTCCATTCCTCCCTTCGTCATCATCGCCTTCGAGCTGACCATCCTGCTCGGCGGTCTCGCCACCGCGCTGGCGGTGCTGATCCTGGGGCAGCTCCCCAAGCTCAAGCCGTCGCCCACTTACGATCCGCGCTTCACCCTGGATCGCTTCGGGGTCGCGGTGGCCTGTCCCCCCGACAAGGTCGACTCGGTCCAGTCGCTGCTGTCGGCCGCGGGCGCTGAAGAGGTGCGGCGATGATGAAGTACGTGTTCCTCCTCACGCTCCTGCTGTTCGGGGCGGTGGGCGCCGCGCTCGGCGGGGCGGCCGGCTTCCGCTGGATGCACAACATGACCGTCACCCAGCGCGTGATGCCGGGGGAGTACAACTTCTCGATGCCGAAGGGCAGCCTGCCCCGCAACGGAGGCGAGCTCTACTACTCGCCGGCCGAGCGGGAGGCGGCGGCGGCGCGTCGCAATCCGGTGGCCGCCTCGGTCGACTCGGTGCGGAAGGGCGGCGAGCTCTTCACGATCTACTGCACCCCGTGCCACGGGGCCTCCGGGCGCGGTGACGGACTGGTCTCGACCAAGTTCGTGCCGCCCGCGGATCTCACCAATCCCGAGCTCCACAAGGTGCGGACGGACGGCTACTGGCAGAGCTACCTCTCGGCGGGCGGCGCGGTGATGCCGTCCTACGCGGAGGCGCTCAGCTCCGAGGAGCGGTGGCACGTGGTGAACTACCTCCGGACCCTGGCCAAGAAATGACCGCGATGAGCGCTAGTCCGGCGGTGCCGTCGCGCACCGCGCACCCGCTGCTCGTGCTGCTCGCCATCCTCGGGATCGTGGCCTTCCTGTACGGAGTCCTGCAGGGGTCGGCCACCCGGGTGTGGGGCATCTACCTCGTGAACCTCCTGTTCTGGTCGAGCCTCGCCATCACCGGGCCCGCGCTCGCCGCGATGATCCAGGTGACGGAGGGCCGGTGGTCGCCGAGCATCAAGCGGATCGCGCTCACCACCGCGGGCTTCCTGCCCGTCTCCTTCGTGCTCTTCGTCGTGCTCTTCTTCGGACGCGCGACGCTCTACCCGTGGGTCACCGAGCCCCTGCCGATCAAGGCGGCGTGGCTGAACGTGCCCTTCATGTCGCTGCGCATCGGGCTCGGCGTGCTGCTGCTCTACTGGGTCGCGATGCGGCTCGTGAAAGCGGTGCTCGTCGAGGACCAGCCGGGGGGCGACGCCCCCGCCGCGGTGAACCGCCGCAACCGGCTCGCGGGCTGGCTGCTCGCGCTCTACGTGGTGGTGCTCTCGCTGTGGGGCTTCGATCTCATCATGTCGCTCGACCCCCGCTGGTACAGCGGCCTGTTCGGCGGCTACTACGTGGTCACGTCGATGTACACCGGGTTCGGCCTCGTCACCTACCTCACCATCCGCTCCAACGAGCGCGGGATCACCCGGGTGGCGCCCCCCGCGATCCAGGACGTGGCCAAGCTGACCTTCGCGCTCGCGGTCTTCTGGATGTACTTCTTCTTCTCGCAGTACCTGGTGATCTGGTACGGGCACGTGCCCGCGGAGACCCGCTTCGTGATCCGCCGCTTCTTCGCCCAGCCGTGGGGCGTGATCGCGTGGGTCATCTTCATCGTCGGCTGGCTGATCCCGTTCTCGTACCTGCTCAAGCGCCTCACCGGGCGTCCCCCGGAGCGGCACCGCGTGTTCAAGGTCATCCTGTTCTTCGGGTGGATCGCCATCTTCTTCGAGCGGATGCTGCTCGTCTTCCCCTCGCTGCTCCGGGACAACACGGTCCCGCTCGGCCCGGTGGAGATCCTGGTGACGCTCGGCTTCTTCTCGATCTTCGTGCTGAGCCGCAACTGGTTCCTCGCCCACTACAAGCCGGTCCTGAGCCTGCCCAAGTAGCCGGTCGGCCCGTCATCGCGCCGGGGTAGAATACCGGGCGTGATCCCGGTCGAGGAAGCGCTCGAACGCATCCTGTCGCGCGTGACCGTGCTCGACGACGAGCGCGTCTCGCTGACCGACGCCCTCCATCGCGTGCTCGCCGAGGAGGTGGACAGCCCGCGCGACATGCCGCAGTGGCCCGCCTC
>DATFGS010000461.1:0-2479 GCA_035249225.1 Candidatus Methylomirabilota bacterium
GTCCACCGCGTCGGCGATGGCCTGGAAGTGGCGCAGCACCATGTCCGGCTTCTGCTGCGCGCCCCACATGAACAGGGTCGGCGGGAAGACGAGCAGGCCGGCCGCCCCCGCCGCGCGCGCGTCGCGCGCCAGCTCCACCGCCTCGAGCGTCCCGTCCGAGTAGACGCCGGTGACGACCGGCATCTTGCCCGCGACCTCGTCGAGCGCGATCGCCAGGGTCCGCTTGCGCTCGTCCCGCGTCAGCGAGGCCACCTCGGCGGCGTGGCCGTTGGCCACGATCCCGGTGACGCCGGGCGCGTCGGCGAGCCAGCGGAGATGCTTGCGATAGGCCGGCTCGTCGATGGCGAGGTCGGCGGTGAAGGGCAGGAGGTTGGCCGGCATGCACCCGTGGAAGCGAAGCCCGGTCGTCATGGCTAGGACTCTAGCATACCGGCGCCGCGGTCAGCCGCCCCCCAGCTCGTCCGCCACTTCCTTGGCGGAGAGCACGCGGGCGTAGGCCCGGCGGACGATGTCGAGCGTGGCGCGCTGGACCTCGGGCCAGAGGGTGGCCACCCCGTCCTCCACCACGATCAGCCGGTACTCGCGGTTGAAGCCGCCGACCACGGTGCCCAGCACGCAGATGTCGGTCATGGTGCCGGTGATGACGAGCGTGGTCACCCCGCGGGCGCGAAGCGCTCCATCGAGGACCGTGCCATTGAAGCCGTCGTAGTAGTGCTTGCGGATCACCAGCTCGTCCGCGCGGGGCGCCAGCTCGGGGATCACCCGGGCATTGTCCTCGCCGTCCAGGCACGAGGACGAGGGCCGGCCGAAGCCGGTGGGGGCGCCGGGCGCGGCCGGCCGGTGCTCGGGATGGAGCTCGCCCACGAGCAGGGGCGCCGCGGGCGAATACGTGAACTCGGTGAAGACCACCGGGAGGCGCATCGCGCGGAAGACGGTGATCAGCTCCTGGATGCGCGGCACCACCTCGCGCGCGGGGGGCACCTCCATCGCCTGGCCCGGCTCCACGAAGGCGCGCTGCATGTCGACGACGAGCAGCGCGGTGCGCACCGGATCGAGCGGGATGGCTTCGCGGAACGCGTCGTCCCGGCCCGCCAACCGGCTACCAGGCGGAGACGGAGAACGCGTTGGGGATGTGGCGGATGGCCTTGACCGCGCCCTCGTCGTTGAAGATCACCGAGACGACGTCGAAGCGGCAGGAGACCTGCCGGAGCCGCTTGAGCTTGAGATAGCCGTGCGCCAGCTTGCCGAGCCGGTTCTGCTTGCGGGTGTTCACGGCGGCCTGCGGCGGGTCGCCCTCGGCCGCGCGGCGGGTCTTGACCTCGACGAAGACGAGGGTCTTGCCCTCCTTCGCCACCAGATCGATCTCGCCCGCGCGGGTCCTCACGTTGCGGTCGACGATGGCCAGTCCACTCCGGGCGAGGAAGCGGGCCGCTTCCTCCTCACCCCTGACGCCGGTGATCCTTCGGGTGTCGGTAGGCACGTGGCAACGACTCCTTAATCAGCCTCGATCCATTGAAGCTCGCTGCGCGAAAACAGCGTCATCTGGTTCCAGATCCCGGCGAACGTCCGCCGGTGCAGCGCGCACGGCCCGTGCAGCTCGAGCGCGCTGCGGTGCTCCGGTGTCGCGTACCCCTTGTGTCGCCCGAATCCGTACACCGGATACTCCCGGTCCGCCGCTTCCATGATGCGGTCCCGCGTCACCTTGGCGATGATGGAGGCCGCCGCCACCGAGGCCGACCGCCGATCGCCCTCCACCAGGTTCCGCTGCGGGCAGCGGAGCCCCGGCACCTCCACGAAATCGGTCAGCACCAGCTCCGGCTCCACGCCGAGCGAGCCCAGCGCCTGGCCCATCGCCAGCCGCGTCGCCTGCAGGATGTTGATCCGGTCGATCGTGAGGTGATCCACGATGCCGACTCCCACCCCCAGCGCCCGCTCGCGGATCACCTCGAAGAGCCGCTGCCGCTCCTCCGGCAGGAGGCGCTTCGAGTCGTCCACTCCCGCGATCTTTGCCCCCGGCGCGAGCACCACCGCCGCCGCGACCACCGGCCCGGCCAGCGGGCCCCGCCCCGCCTCGTCCACGCCCGCGAGACGGGTGATGCCCCGTCGCCACGCGGCGCTTTCGAAATGGTAGGGCGCGCCCACCGCCGGGGTCCGGTCTCAGCTCTCGCCGGACGTGGGTACCTGGGCGATGCGCTTCTCCTTCAGGCGCGCCGCCTTGCCGACCAGATCGCGGAGGTAGTAGAGCTTGGACCGGCGCACCGTCGCCCGCTTCATGACCTGGATCTTGTCGATCCGCGGCGAGTGCACCGGGAACGTGCGCTCCACGCCCACGCCGTAAGAGATGCGCCGCACCGTGAACGAGGCGCCGGTGCCGCCGCCGCGGCGGCGGATGCATACCCCCTCGAACGCCTGCAGCCGCTCCTTCTCACCTTCCACGACCTTCACCATCACCTTCACGGTGTCCCCGGGCCGGAAGCCG
>DATFGS010000462.1:0-2667 GCA_035249225.1 Candidatus Methylomirabilota bacterium
AGCCCTCGAGCGTGCGGACGGCCGCGGCCATCCGCCGCAGCCCTTCATTGATGGTGTCGAGCCCGGTCGCGTAGGAGAGCCGGATGTGGGCGTCGGAGCCGAAGTCGATCCCGGCCACCGTCGCGATGCGCGCCTCGTCCAGCAGGAACGCGCACACGTCCGCGGAGCCGCGGAGCACGCCGGCCTTCGCGCGCTTGCCGAAGAGCCCGGAGACGTTGGGGAAGGCGTAGAACGCGCCCTTCGGCATCACGCAGGTCACGCCGGGGATCGCGTTCAGGGCCTCGATGATCACGCGGCGGCGCCGATCGAACTCGCCCGCCATCTTGGCCACCTCGTCCTGCGGGCCGCTCAGCGCCTCCACCGCGGCCCACTGGGCGACCGAGGTGGGGTTGGACGTGACCTGGCTCTGCACGTCGGTCATCGCCCGGATGACGGCCTTGGGCCCGCCCGCGTACCCGATGCGCCAGCCGGTCATCGCGTACGCCTTCGAGCAGGTGTTGACCACGATGGTGCGCGCCTTCACCTCGGGCGAGAGCGAGGCGATCGACACGTGCCGGCCCTCGTAGGTGAGCGCCTCGTAGCACTCGTCCGAGACGATCCACAGATCGCGCTCCACCGCGAGCTTGGCCACCGCGGCGAGCGCCTCCGGCGAGAACACCGCGCCGGTCGGGTTGCCGGGGCTGTCGAGGACGACCATCTTCGTCTTCGGCGTCACCGCGCGGCGGAGCGCGGCCGGGTCGAGATCGAAGCCGGTCGCCTCCTGCGTCACCACCGGGACCGGCACCCCGCCGAGCAGGCGCACCTGCTCCGGGTACGAGACCCAGTAGGGGCTAGGGATCAGCACCTCGTCTCCCGGGTTGATGAGCGCCATCACGATGTTGTAGAGCGTGTGCTTGGCCCCGCAGGAGACGGTGACCTCGTCCGGCGCGTACTCGAGGCCGTTGTCGCGCTTGAACTTCTGGCAGACCGCGGCGCGCAGCTCGGGGACACCCCCGACCTCGGTGTACTTGGTCTGGCCCTGCTGGATCGCGCGGATCGCGGCGTCCTTGATGCGGGCGGGCGTGTCGAAGTCGGGCTCGCCCGCTCCGAAGGAGATCACGTCGATGCCCTGCGCGCGCATCGCCTTCGCCTTGGCCTGCATGGCGAGGGTCGGCGAGGGGGCCAGCGTCTTCATCCGGTCTGCCAGCATGGGCTCCTGCCTTCGGTTATCTGGGATTCGAGAACTTCTGGGCCAGGCGCTCCTCGACCGCGGGCGGCACCATGCCGGTGACCGGCGCGCCGAGCGAGGAGACTTCCTTGATGAGGCGCGAGGCGATGTAGGTGTAGCGCTCGTGCGGCATCATGAACACGGTCTCCACCGTGTGGCGGAGCTTGCGGTTCATCAGGGCCATCTGGAACTCGTACTCGAAGTCGGAGACGGCCCGGAGGCCGCGCACGATGCAGTCTGCGCCCTCACGCTCCACCAGGTCGATCAGCAGGCCGTCGAACGACGTGATGCGCATCCGGCCCATCCCGATGCCGGCGGTGCACTCGTCGATCAGCTCGAGGCGTTCCTTGACCGTGAAGAGCGGCTCCTTCGAGGGGTTCGCCACCACCGCCACGATGAGCTCATCGAAGATGCGCAGGCTGCGCTCGATGAGATCCAGATGCCCGTTGTGCATCGGATCGAACATCCCGGGATACACCGCCCGCTTGCCCACGCGCGCCCCCCGTCACCCCGTCGTGAAGTCGCACATCCGGGAAATGCCCGAAAACGTTGCTCAGTCTACGCGCCGGCGAAAGAAAGTCAAGGTGGTCTCCCCGAAGCGGCGCGCCTTCCAGAGTGCGAGGGCGCCCGGCGCGTCGGCGGGCGGCGTCTTGGTGCCGTGCTGGACCACCACCACCGCGCCCGGGACGAGCACGTGCCCGGCCGCCACCGCCTCGAGCGCGGCGGCGGCGCGCGGGGAGTCGTACGGCGGATCGAGGAAGACGATGCCGAAGCGCTCGCCGGCCGCCTCCAGCTCCGCGACCGCGCGCGCCGCGTCGGATCGCACCACGCGGGCCCGGTCCGCCAGGGCCAGGCGCGCGACGTTGTCGCGCAGCGCGCGCAGGGCGGCGCCGTCCTGCTCGACGAACACCGCCGACGGCGCCCCGCGGGACAGCGCCTCGATGCCGACGCCGCCCGCCCCCGCGAAGAGATCGAGGAAGGGGCCCATGTCGAGGAACGGCATCAGGGTGTCGAGGCAGGCGATGCGCACCTGATCCGCGGTCGGCCGGGTGGTGCGGCCGGCCGGCGTGGTCAGCCGCTGGCCCTTGAGCGCGCCCGCGAGCACCCTCACGGTGTCGTCTCCGATTGCCCCACGCGGCGGCCGTCGATCCTCCACTGCTCGCCCTCGCGGAGCACCGCGTACTCCACGCGGTCCGGCAACCCGTCCTTCGCCCCGGCCCGGGTGGCCTCGACCACGAACACCACGCGCGAGGGGCTGCGCCGGATCTGCTGCACCCGGAAATCCGCGTAGCGCGGCTCGGCGGCCGCCCGCGACTCCGCGTACTCGGCCACCGATCCCCGCCCCTGCCGCGCCCACTCCGCGTGCACGCGCTTGGACAGGCGCGGCCAGCACGGCGCGAAGCGCTGCGTGCGCTCGCAGGCGAAGTAGTCCTCCAGCGCCTGGCGCGCGCGGGCGACCT
>DATFGS010000463.1:0-1456 GCA_035249225.1 Candidatus Methylomirabilota bacterium
AAGCGGCTGGAGCGCCTGGTCCGATTCGTTCCCGGGATCCCGGGCTATCAGGACCGGGAGACGGCCCGGGCCACCGACAAGCAAGTCCGGATGCGGCTCGTCGGCGAGCTGCAGCGGCTCATCCAGGGCCTCGAGGAGGACAAGGAGCGCGTCGCCGGCTCCGGGGATCTCTCCTCGCTCCCGCGCCTCGACCGGCTCGCGGGACGGCTCGAGCGCCTCGGCCGCACCGTAGAGTTCGCGGCCCGCGGATACTCGGGCCTCTTCGATCTCCACACGGTGGACGGCGACACGCTCGCCCAGCTCTACGCCTTCGACCTCGGGCTCTTCGACGCGCTGAGCGCGGTGCGGGCCAAGGCGGAAGCGGTGCGCGCCGCGCTCCCCGATCCGGAGGCCCTCCGGACCGCGGCCGAGCACATGCGGGCCGCGCTGGACGACTTCGCGGAGCTCTTCGACCAGCGCCGGCGCATCGTCGACGCGGACTAGGACGGACCCACGCCATGTCACCGATCATGATGGAAGTCATCGAGTGGTTCGATCAGACCGGCACCGGCATCGTCCAGCGTTACCCGGAGGGCGGCTCGGGCGACATCAAGATGGGCGCCCAGCTCATCGTGCGTGAGAACCAGGCCGCGGTGTTCTTCCGCGACGGCCAGGGGCTCGACGTGTTCGGGCCCGGCCGCCACACGCTCTCCACCCAGAACCTGCCGATCCTGACGCGGCTGCTCTCGCTGCCCTGGGGCTTCCAGAGTCCGTTCCGGGCCGAGGTCTACTTCGTCAACCTGAAGGTCTTCACCAACATGCGGTGGGGCACGCGCGATCCGGTGGCCTTCAAGGACACCCAGCTCGGGCTGATCCGCCTGCGGGCCTTCGGCAGCTTCACCATGCGGGTGACCAAGCCGCTGCTCTTCGTCAACAGCCTGGTCGGCACGCAGGGCGGCTACACGACGGATCAGATCGAGGACTATCTCCGCGAAGTCATCGTGGCCCGGCTGAACGACTTCCTCGGCGAGACGGTGCAGAGTCTGATCGAGCTGCCGCGGCAGTACGACGAGATCGCGGTGGCGCTCAAGACCCGCCTGGCCGACGAGTTCCGCAAGTACGGGACCGAGATGGTGGACTTCTACATCAACCGGATCACGCCGCCCGAGGACGTGGAGCGCATGATCGACGAGCGCTCGAGCATGGGCGCGGTCGGCGATCTGGACCGCTTCCTCAAGTTCAAGGCCGCGAAGGCGATGGGCGACGCCGCGCAGGGTCACGGGACGGACGGCGGCGCCGCCGGCGGCGTCGGCGTGGGCGTCGGCGCGGGCCTCGGCATGATGATGCCCGGCATGCTCGCGAAGAGCTTCGGAACGGCCCCGGCGCCCGCGGCGGCGACGGTGAGCTGCCCGGGCTGCCAGTCCGCGGTGGCGGCGGACAGCCGCTTCTGCCCGCGCTGCGGCCACCGGATCGCCAC
>DATFGS010000464.1:0-7316 GCA_035249225.1 Candidatus Methylomirabilota bacterium
CGCGAGAGGCGCAGCGGGTCGATCTGGCGCGTCCCGAGGCCGCGCTCCTCCTGGAGCTCCCGGATGAGGTCGCTCCGGTAGATCTCGTCGACGGCGCGGATGAGATCCTGCCGCTCCGGCCGGCCCACGTGGAGGATCTCGGCCTCCATCGCCCACTGGATCGTCGTGGTCAGGGCCTCGACCGCCTTGGCGGGCTCGGCGCGGTAGGCCGTCCCGTAGGGGCCGAGCGGGATCGCCTCCCCGAACGACACGCGGACGTGGCCGCGGAAGGCCTTGCGGGCCTCGAAGGTGATGCCCACCGGGACCAGGGCGAGGGGCGCCCCGCGCCCCGCCGCCTGGTAGTCGAGAGCGATGCGCGCGGCGCCCGTCTTGATCCGCTGGACGCGGCTCTCCGAATGGGTCGTGCCCTCCGGGTAGATGCCGACGAGCTGGCCCCGCTCCAGCGCGCGGAAGCAGGCGGCGAAGGCGTCCGCGTTCTTGTCCATCTTGTCGGGATCATCCTGCTTGCGGTACACGGGGATCGCCCCGCAGGCCGCGAGGAAGCGGGCCACCAGCGGGTTGCGGAAGAGGGCGGCGGTCGCCAGGTAGTGGACCTTCCGGGGGAGGACCCCGCCGACCAGCAGGGAGTCGATCAGGTTGTTCGGGTGGTTGATGCACAGGAGCACGGGTCCGGAGGCCGGTACCCGGTCCGCCCGGACCACGGCGACGTCCTTGAAGAAGAACCACAGCCAGAACCGCCCAATCCACCGGACTACCGAATAGAAGCGATCGCCTTTCATCGCGCGAGGGCTGCGGGGAGCGCAGCCACGGCGCCGGCCAGCGCGAGCGCCCGGAAGGCCGCGCCGCGGCGGGCCACGAGCCTAGGCCGAGAGGTCGGCGGAGCGGATGCGCTTCACCCCGGCCTTCGTCATCTGCGCCCAGGCCTTGGCCAGCGAGCCGTTGGTGTCGATGCCGCGGCAGGCGTCCTCGATCACCAGGGCCCCCAGGCCGACCTTGCGGGCGTCCAGGGCCGACCAGCAGACGCAGAAGTCGGTGGCGAGACCGGCCAGGAACACCTGGCGGAAGCCGCGATCACGCACGTAGCCGGAGAGCCCGGTCGTGGACTTGCCGTCGGCCTCGAAGAAGGCGGAGTAGGAGTCCATCTGCTTGCGATAGCCCTTGCGGATGACCAGCTCGGCGTGGGGGATCTTGAGATCCTTGTGGAAGTCGGCGCCGGGCGTGCCCTGCACGCAGTGGTCCGGCCACAGCACCTGGGTGCCGTAGCCGAGCTTGGTGGTCTCGAAGGGCTTCTTGCCGGGATGCGCGGAGGCGAACGAGATGTGGCCCGGCGTGTGCCAGTCCTGGGTCATGATCACGTGCTCGAAGCCCGCCGCGATCTGGTTCACGAGGGGGACGATGACATCGCCTTCCTTCACCGCCAGCGCGCCGCCCGGGATGAAGTCGTTCTGGACGTCCACCACGAGGAGCACGTCGCGGCCGCCCGGCTTGATCTTGGCCGCGCCCTGGGCCCACGCCCGCCGGGGCCCGCCCGCCGCGCCCGCCGCCACGAGACCGCCCACCGCACCGCTCAGAAACTGCCGCCGATTCGTGCTCATGAGGTCTCCTCTCGTGGGGACGCCGTCCGCCTTCACTGCGCCCGAGAGTATAGTCCCGTCTCCGCCTGGGCAAGGCCCTGGTCGCCCTCAGCGGGTCACCGGCTCGATGACGACCGCGGTCCCGTAGCAGAGGACCTCGGTCACTCCCGCGGCCACGTCGTTGGCGTCGTAGCGCATGGCCACGATGGCGTTGGCGCCCATCTGGGCGGCGTGCTCCAGCATGAGGTCGAACGCCTCCTGGCGCGCGCGCTCGCACAGCTCGGTGTAGAGCGTGATGTTGCCGCCGAAGAGCGTCTGGATGGTGGCGCCCAGGTTGACGATGAGGTTGCGCGAGCGCACCGTGATGCCCCGGACCACGCCGCGATAGCCCACGATGCGGTGGCCGTCGAATTCGAAGGCGGTCGTCACCCACTGCGGATGGACGGGCATGGCCGTCAGTCGAGGACCGCGACGCCTTCGATCTCGATCAGGCAGTCGTCGTCGTAGAGGCCCCGGACCTCCACGAGGGTCATGGCCGGATAGTGGCGGCCGAAGTACTCGCGGTACACCGCGCCGATCTCGCGCCCGCGCGCCTTGTACTCGGTCTTGGAGAGCACGTAGATGGTGAGCTTGACGATGTCGTTCATCTGGCCGGCCCGCGCGCCCACGATCGCCTTGAGGTTCTCGCAGACCTGGCGGAACTGGGCGACCATGTCGCCGCTGCCGACCACGTGGCCGTCCTTGTCCAGCGCGACCTGGCCGGCGATGTAGACGGTCTTGCCGCCCTGGACCTCCCAGCCGTGCGAGTAGCCGGCCGGCTTCGGGAGACTCGGCGGATTGATGGGCTGCACGAGCTTCGGCATGGGCGGCTCCTCTCCCGGGATGGGCTGCGCGCGATTATACTACCCGGGCTCCATGGCTCGCCCCTTCGAGCAGGCCACGCTCGCCGACGCCGTCGGCCGTCTCCGCCCCGGCATGAAGGTGCTCCTCGCGCCGGGGTGCGGCGATCCCACCGCGCTCGTGGGCGAGATCCTCCGGCAGGCCGACCGGCTGGCCCCGCTCACCCTGATGGGCGGGCTCCGGCTCGACGACTATCCCTTCGGAGCGCCCGCCTACGCGGGCAAGATCCGCTTCGCGACGTGGCACATGTCCACGCGCCTCGCGGCCGCGGCGGCGCGCGGCGACGTGGACTTCGTGCCCGCGCGCTACTACGACACGGTGAGCCTGTTCGCCGCGGGCGGCCCCTGGGCGCCCGACGCGGTGCTGGTGCACACCGCGCCCCCCGACCGCGGGGGGCACCTCTCCCTCGGCGTCTCGGTCAGCTACACGCTGCCCGCGGCGCGCCGGGCCCCGCTCGTCATCGCTCAGATCAACCCGCGGATGCCGCGCACCCTGGGCAACGCCTTCCTCCACCGCTCGCAGGTCGACGTGTGGGCGGCCGCGGAGCATCCGCTGCTCGAGTACCCGCCCACGCCGGTCGGGGAGGTGGAGCGGCGCATCGCCGGCCACGTGGCCGATCTCGTCCCGGACGGGGCGACGCTGCAGGTCGGCGTGGGCTCGATCCCGCAGGCGGTGATGGAGGCGCTCGGGGGGAAGAAGGACCTGGGTGTGCACTCGCTCCTGGTCGAGCACATGCTCCCGCTGGTGCGCAGCGGAGCCATCACCAACGCGCGCAAGCGCCTGCACCCGGGCCGCATGGACGTGGGCGAGATCATGGGCACCGCGGCCCTCTTCGAGTGGAGCCACGAGAACCCGGTGGTCAACATGGAGCCGTCCGACGTGGTGCACGATCCCGAGGTGGTGGGGGCGCTCGGCGACTTCGTCTCGGTGAACTCGGCCCTCGAGGTGGATCTCTGGGGCCAGGTGAACGCGGAGAGCGTGGACGGGCGGCAGGTCACCGGCATCGGCGGCCAGTTCGACTTCGTGCTGGGGGCGGCGCGCGCGGAAGGGGGGCGGTCGATCATCGCGCTGCCCGCCACCGCGAGCCGGGGCACCGTGTCCCGCATCGTGGCCCGGCTGGCCGCGGGGGCGCGGGTGACCACCCCGCGCTTTCTCGCGGACTACGTGGTGACCGAGCACGGAGTGGCGGCGCTGCGCGGAAAGAGCGACGCCGGGCGGGCGCGGGAGCTGCTCCACGTCGCCGACCCGGCGTTCCGGGACCGTATCGAGCGCGAGATCAGGCCTTGAGCTTGTCGATCTCGGCGAAGACTTCCTGATCCTCCGGGAAGCGGAAGGTGACCTGGTTGTCGTAGATCATCTTGTCGTCCGCCTCGACGGTGAAGATGCCGCCGACGCCCTCGCGCAGCTCGGAGTCGATGCCGTACTTACTCTTGATCGCGGCCTGCAAACTGGAGGCCTGGGGCAGATAGTTTCACTCGCCGCAGTACGTGATCCGGATGTGCATCCGAGTCCTCCTTTGCGCCAGGTTTGCGCCGGACTGCCGCGTATGATACGAACGCCCGCGGAGCCTGTCAAATGACCCGGCATCTCCTGATCGATTCCGACCCCGGCATCGACGACGCGCTCGCGATCCTGCTCGCGCTGCGCTCGCCCGGCGTCCACGTGGAAGCCGTCACCACCGTCGCGGGCAACGTCGCGGTGGAGCGCGCCACCTCGAACGCCCGGCGCATCCTCGCGGTCGCCGCGCCCGATCCGCTGCCGCCCCTGGCCGGCGGCGCCCCGGCCCCGCTCAAGCGGGCGCTGGTCACCGCGCATCAAGTGCACGGCCAGGACGGGCTCGGCAACCTGGAGCGCTTCGTGGAGCCCGACGGGCAACCTCGCTATCCGGAGCCGCCCACCGCCATTGAGATGCGCTCCGCGCCCGAAGTGATTCTGGACGCGGTGGACCGCTGGGGGGCGGAGCTGACCATCGTGGCCCTGGGCCCGCTGACCAACCTGGCCCTCGCGCTCCAGCAGGACCCCCGCCGGCTCGGCCGGGCCGGGCGCATCGTGGTCATGGGCGGCGCGATCGGGGTGCCGGGCAACATCACGCCGGCCGCCGAGTTCAACTTCTACGTGGATCCGGAGGCGGCCGCCGCGGTGCTGGACGGGGGCCTGCCGGTGGAGCTGGTCCCGCTCGACGTGACGCGCCGGGTGGTGCTCGCGCAGGCGGCCCTGACGGAGCAGCTGCTCCGCTGCTCCGACCGGGTCGCCCGCTTCATCCTCGACTTCACCCTGCATGGCTTCGCCTTCGGCGGCGAGCGGGAGGGGGGCGGCATCGTGCTGCACGATCCGCTCGCGATGGCGGTGGCCCTCGACCCCTCGCTGGTCGTCCTGGAGCCTCTCCACGTCGACGTCGAGTGCGAGGGCCGGCTCACGCGCGGGCTCTCGCTGGCCGATCGCCGTGAGATTCCCTCCCACCGCAAGCGCGCGTCCACCTGCCGGGTGGCGGTGGACGTCGACGCCGAGCGCGTGCTGCGGATGGTCCTGGAGCGCCTGTGCCCCGTCTCTGCGTGATCGGCTCCGCGAACGTGGACTTCACGGTGGCGCTGCCGCGCCTGCCCCAGGTGGGCGAGACCGTCTCCGCCGGCACGCTGCTGGTGAACCGCGGCGGCAAGGGCGCCAACCAGGCGGTGGCGGCCCGCCGCCTGGGGTCCGAGGTGCGCATGATCGGCTGCGTGGGCGACGACGACTCGGGCGGCGACATCCGCCGCGGACTCCTGGAGCAGGGGATCGGGGTGGACGGGCTCGTGACCACGCCGGAGGCGGCTACCGGCACCGCGCTGATCTTCGTGGATCGCGAGGGGCGCAACCAGATCGGCGTCGCGCCGGGCGCCAATCACCGGTTGACCGTCGAGATGGCGCGGCGGGGCGAGGACGCGATCGCCTGGGCCCAGGTGCTCCTCTGCCAGCTCGAGGTCCCGGTGCCGGTCGTGCGCTGGGGGCTCGAGACGGCGCGGCGGCACGGGGTCATCACGGTGTTGAACCCCGCGCCGGTCCAGGAGCTGTCAGACGAGATGCTCGGCCTGGTGGACTACCTCACGCCCAACGCGGGCGAGGTGCTGGCGCTCACCGGCATCGAGGTGCAGGACCTCGACTCGGGACGCCAGGCCGCCGCCCGGCTCGTCGCGCGTGGCGCGGGCACCGTGATCATCACGCTGGGCGAGCAGGGCGCGCTGGTCTGCGACGGCGACTCGGTCGTGCACTACGAGGCCTTCCCGGTGGAGGCGATCGACACCACCGGCGCCGGCGATGCGTTCAACGGCGCACTCGCGGTCGGCCTCGCCGCCGGCGGCAGCGTCGAGCAGATCATCCCCCTCGCGAGCGCCGCCGCCGCCCTGACCTGCACCCGTCGCGGCGCCCAGGACGCACTCCCGACCCGCGCCGACGTCGAGCGCTTCCTCCAATCCCTCCGCGGCACCTAGTTTGGGGTCTGACCCCTACCTGAGCTTGGCGCGGAGGGTGTCGACTCGGGCGACGGCTTCGCGGATGCGGGACTCGCGGAGGGTGCCCGCGGCGAGGGCGCGGGTCATGGCGGCGATCACGCGCTCGGCGGCGCGGTCGTCCTGCCGGGCGCCGGTGTTCTGCGCGATCAGCAGCACGTCCACGCCCGCGCCGAGCGCGAGCACCGCGGCGTCCTCCAGCCCATAGTGCTGGGCGATGGCGCCCATCAGAAGGTCGTCGGAGACCGCCACTCCGTCGTAGTGCAGCCACCCGCGCAGCACGCGCTGCACGGTGAAGCGCGACAGGGTGGCCGGATCCCACGGGTCGAGGCCGCGGTTGAAGACGTGCGCGGTCATGACGCTGTCGGCCAACCCCGCCGCGATCAGGCTGCGGAAGGGCGCGAGCTCGACCCGCAGCCGGGCGGTGTCGCTCACGTCGGTGAAGCCCAGGTGCGAGTCGCTCCGGCTCGACCCGTGGCCGGGGAAGTGCTTGAGCGAGGTGAGCACACCCGCCTCGTGCATGCCGCGCACGAACGCCTCCGCGTGGGCGGCGACGCGCTTCGGATCGCCGGAGTACGTCCGGCCCAGCGCGACGACCGCCGGGTTCGTCGGGTTCACCGCCACGTCCACCACCGGAGCCAGGTTCCAGTTGATCCCGGCCTCGCGCAGCATCTCGCCCATCCGCCGTGCCTCGGCCTGCGTGAACGCGGGGTCGTCGCGCTCGCCCAGCTCCCGCGCGGGCAGCGTCGGCGCGTAGCCCAGGCGCGGCGAGAGGCGCATCACGCGGCCCCCTTCGGCGTCGGTGGCGATGAACAGGGGCCGCCCCGCGCACCGAGCCGCGAGCGCCTGCAGGTCGCGCGTCAGCTCGGTGATCTGCGCCGGGCTTACCATGTTGCGCGGCTGCCCGGAGGCCGCGAAACGCTCGAAGAGGAGCACCCCGCCGACCTTGACGTCGCAGACGAGCCGGCGGATCTCCTCGTTGCCCGCGACCTGCGTGCCGTTGAAGCCGATCAGGATGAGGTCCGCGATGCGCAGCCGCGCGGGATCGGGCGCGGGCCGGGGCGTGATCAGGGCGCAGCCGGAGAGGACGAGGGCCAGGATGAGCGATGCGCCCCTCACCTCGGCTCTCTCCCTCGGGGAGGGAGAGCGAGCATCAGGCGCGCGCGCCGCGGGCCGCCGCGACGAGACGGCGGACCCGCTCGACGTCCACCGGGTTGGACAGCCGCCCGTCGCGCTTCATCGCGGTGCCCACGATGACCGCGTCGGCCACGGACAGCAACTCGCCCACCGTCTCCGGCGAGGTGCCGCTGCCTACGAGGAGCGGGGCCTCGGGCACCGCCCCGCGCACGCGTTTGAGATC
>DATFGS010000465.1:0-1668 GCA_035249225.1 Candidatus Methylomirabilota bacterium
CACCTTCCGGATCACCCGCCTCACCCAGGGCGGCGGCATCCTGGTGAGCCCCGACGGCGCCCACCACGCCAGCTACACCATCCAGCGCGCCGACGACGCCCACAGCACCGCCTACCGCGATCAGGGCATCCGCTCCGAGCACCCGGACTACCGGCTCGCCGATCCGAGCCTGCTCGACGCGGTCAACGAGCTCGGCGACGACATCCAGCTCCAGATTCTCACCGTGTTCCCGAACTTCGTGCTCCAGCAGATCCACAACTCCCTCGCGGTCCGCCAGGTACTGCCCAAGGGGCCGGGCGCGATGGAGCTGCACTGGACGTATCTCGGGTTCGCCGACGACGACGAGGCCATGCAGCGCCGCCGCATGAAGCAGTCGAACCTGGTCGGGCCCGCCGGCTACGTCTCGATGGAGGACGGCTGCGTGGGCGGCTTCGTGCAGCGCGGGGTCGCCGCGGCGGGAGACGAGCTGTCGGTGGTCAACATGGGCGGCGAGGGCGCCGAGTCGCAGGAGACGCGCGCGACCGAAGCCTCGGTGCGCGGGTTCTGGAAGGCGTACCGGCGGTACATGGAGGGTTAGGATGCTGGCCGAGCGCGTCTCCCAGCTCAACGCGGAGTACGCGCGGGCCATCGACGACGACCGGCTCGAGAGCTGGCCCGACTTCTTCACCGATCCCTGCGTCTACAAGATCACCTCCGCCGACAACTACCGCCGCGGCTTACCCGCCGGCCTCGTCTACGCCGACTCCCGCGGCATGCTGAAGGACCGCGTCACCGCGCTCCGCGAGGCCAACATCTACGAGCGGCAGGCCTACCGGCACCTGGTCGGCCTCCCCGCCCTCCGCGCGGGCGCGGGCGAGACGGTGCACGCGGAGACTCCGTTCCTGGTGGTGCGCGTGATGCGCGACGGCCGCATGGATCTCTTCGCCACCGGCCGCTACGTGGACACCATGGTGGACGAGGGCGGGACCCTGCGCTTCCGCGAGCGGCTCGTGGTCTGCGACAGCAGCCGCGTGGACACCCTGCTCGCGATTCCCCTCTAGCCCTCGCTCCCCGGAGAGACCGCATGCCCACGCCCCTCCGCGCCCTGATGCAGGGCCCGCTGCCCGTCACCGCCCCGCTGGTGCTGAACCCGCTGATGGCCCGCATGGTCGAGGCGGCCGGTTTCCCGGCCGGCTACCTGGGCGGCGGGGCCACCGGCTACCAGAAGGTCGCGCTCGAGGCCAACCTCAACCTCACCGAGATGTGCCAGGCCGCGCTCGACGTCGGCGCGGTCTCGCGGCTGCCCCTCATCCTGGACGGGGCCTGCGGGTACGGCGACCCGATGCACATGCACCGCACCATCGGCATGAGCGAGGCGGCGGGCTTCGCGGCCATCGAGATCGAGGACCAGCTCGTGCCCAAGCGCGCGCACCACCACGTCGGCATCGAGCACATGATCCCGATGGAGCTGATGGCGGCCAAGGTGGCGACCGCGGTGGCGGCGCGGCGCAACCCGGATTTCCTCATCATCGGGCGCACCAACGCGGTGCGGGCCAGCACCATGGACGACGCGCTCTGGCGCGGCGAGGCGTACCGCAAGGCGGGCGCGGACGTGCTGCTGCTCTCGATGGCGCACACGCCCGAGCAGCTGCGCCTCATCGGCGAGCGCCTCGGCGCGCCGCTCATGTA